>CAZCYS010000085.1:0-5871 GCA_964502825.1 uncultured Hydromonas sp.
TCGGCTCAATCATATCGCGCCAAACCGTTGCCACCGCGCGCGGATAGCCACCTTGGGCGACCACGGGTGCAGAGATGCCGTTACCGAGCGATTCGCTTTCACGCACCCGTCCACCGAGCAGATCGTGAATGAACGCAGGCGTAGGCATGAAACGATGCAGATTGTTTTGGCGATTTTTAATCGCGCTGCGATAGCCCATGAGCAGCACGCCACCGCCTGCGACGAATGCGCGCAGACGCTGCGCCAACGATTCGTCCATAATTTGCATCACCGGCAGCACCACGACTTTGTAGCCCGAAAAATCCTTTGCCGTACTGATCACGTCGGTCATGACATTGGCCGCGTGAAACGGCGCATACAGCCGCATGAGCTCCTGCGTAAAGTCAAACACATCGGATTGCTGTTGAATCGCCCACGATTGAATATTGTCATAGTCATACAGCACGGCAACATCGGCATGAATCGGCGTACTCAAACTCGGCTGCTGCGCGACGTCGTGCATGAATTCCTGCACCTCGCGGTATTTACGACCGGTTTCATTGTCAATATCAAGGATACCGAGGCAAAACTGTTCCGCGCCGCGATCCATACCGCGCCAGCGGAAAAACAGCATATTATCGCAACCGCGCGCCATCGCCTGATACGCCCAGAGTTGAGCCTGCTTCGGACGCGGTAAATAGCCGATGTGGTTGTGGCCTTGCGCGCCCATGAGCTGCTCGACAATCCAGAAATTTTGCTGCTTCAGCCCGCGTATGTAGTCCAGCGTCATGGCTATTTCGGCGGGCTTGAGCGGCTCTTTTAACCCGCCCCAAACGGGATAATTGTCATAGGAGACGAAATCCAGCTCTGCCGCCATGATGTTTTGGTCATACGCGCGGTTGAAAAATCCGCCGAACAGATTGTGTGTGACTTGTTGATGCGCGCCACGATGGGCCTTGATCAAATCAATTTGCATTTTGGCAAAGGCATTGATGCTGTCCGAGCGAAAACGCGCCCAGTCCAAGCGCAGAGCCGGATTGTGCGTGGTCACGGTGTGAACCGGCATCGGGATCTGCGCAAAATCGGTGTAGGTTTGCCCCCAAAATATCGTGCCGTAGGCTTCGTTCAATCGCCCGATATCGTCCTCATACACATCGCGCAAATAGTCCTGAAAAGACAGGTGGCACTGCTCGCAGTAGCATTGATCGGAGCCTTCGTGACCGATTTCATTGTCCATTTGCCACGCGATGATGGCCGGTTCATTGGCGTAATGTTTGACCAGCTTGCTGACGATTTTTTCGGTGTATTGTTGGTACACGCGCGAGTTGTAGCAATACTGTCGCCGCCCGCCGAATACGCGTACCTCGCCATTCATTTCCTGCGCCAAAATCGACGGATGCGTTTTTGCCAGCCACGCAGGGAAGGTTGCGGTCGGTGTGCCAAACATCACTTTGAGTTCGTGCGCTTTGGCTTTGGCAATCACTTGATCGAAAAACGAGAAATCAAATTGCCCTTCAATCGGCTCCATTTTTTGCCACGCGAATTCGCCGATGCGAATGATGTTGCAGCCCATCTCGCGCATGCGACGCATGTCCTCGTCCATCATTTCGACCGGCCAATGCTCGGGGTAGTAGTCAACGCCTAAATACATGCTCGCTCCTCCTTCGTTGAGTTCGTCACTTGAGTTCGCCATTTGAATTCATCACATCAAATGCGTAAACGCACTCGTGACGGTATTCTTCATCGGGCAACAGCCGAGCCGGATGGTCGCCGTTGCTTTTCGCTCGGTGTGGGCACAATTGCGTTTCGATGCACAGCGCATCGTAGGGCTGTCCCACCGCGCCACCGCGCAAGCGTTCGCCCGCCGCATAATTATGCGCATACAGCACCGCGCACGGCTGATCGGTGTACACGCGCAAACGCCGCCCGCTGTTCGGCTCGCACAGCGTCACTTGCGCGCGCCCCGCCTCCACGCGGTCAAAAATAAAATAGTGGTCAACGCCCCGCGCCTGCGTGATGCGCGGGTCGGCGCTGTTCAATATATCCGCCACAGCGCGCGACCGGCGGTAGTCAAAATCGCTATCCGTCACCATCCATTCATCACCATTGACCAGCAGCTCGTCACTCATCGCACACACGGCATCCGCATGGATGTGCAGCTGATGCGCGTGAACCGTATCACGCGCATTACCCGACAAATTGAAGTAACTGTGGTGCGTGAGATTACACAATGTCGGCGCATCGGTCATCGCGCGATAGTGCAGCGTCAAGTGCTGCGCCTGATCCAAAGTATACGTCAGTTCAATCGCCAAATTGCCCGCATAGCCATTTTCCCCCGCCGAACTTAGCAGCGAAAACACCACCTGCGCACGGCCATCGGGCAATTGCTGCGCGCGGTGCTGCCACAATTGATGCGACATCGCGTTCGATCCGCCGTGCAATACATGCGCGCCTTGAGTGAGCGGTAGTTGCTGCACCACACCGTTCAAAGGATAGCGACCCCGCGCAATGCGCCCTGCCGTGCGTCCGATGGTTGCACCCAGATACGACGGATTGTGCGCATAATCCTGGTGATCGGCAAAACCCAGCACGATACTTTCGATTTGTCCCGTTTTATCGGGCATGCGAATGTCCAACACACTCGCACCCCAGTTCATCAACTGTACGCTAAAGCCCGAAGCACAGCGCAACTCATACACCGTGACGGTGTGCGCTGCGATCTGTGTTTCAAACGACCGGATAGCTACTGTTTGCATAAGCCAGAATACCTTACTGAATCAACTGCTCGATAAAGCGCGCAAAGCCCGCCTGCCCCGCCGCGTCACGTTTGTACACGCCCGCGTCGGTCAAAACCTGCACAAATACCGCCCCGATGGCGGATTTCAAATAATCCTGCGCATCCGTTCCTGCCACATACTTCGGCGCAATCTGCGCGAACCAATCCGCATGCACCGCCAGCTCAGGATGGTTCGACAGCGCATCCTCGCCGCGCAAACACGCCGCCAAATGCTGCAACGCCGTCTGCAAACGGTCGGGCAAAACCGCCAAGCCCATTACTTCGATCAAACCAATGTTTTCTTTTTTGATGTGGTGCAGCTCCGTGTGCGGATGAAAAATCCCCAGCGGATGCTCGTCGCTCGTGCGGTTATTGCGCAGCACCAAATCCAGTTCAAACACACCCTCGCGCATACGCGCAATCGGTGTGACGGTGTTGTGTGGCGTGTCATGGGTCTGCGCAAAAATCCCCACCGCCGCGTCGCTGTACCCGCGCCAATTGTTCAATAATTCATCCGCCGCATCGACCAACTGCGCCGCATTTTGGCCACGCAATCTCAGCACGCTCATCGGCCAAATCAATTGCTGCACTTCGATATCCGTATATTTCGGCCAGACAAAAGCATGCTCTACCTCGGCGCGGCTCATGGCAAACTCGTAACAGCCCCCCTGAAAATGATCGTGGCTCAAGATCGAGCCGCCGACGATCGGCAAGTCGGCGTTCGAGCCGAGGAAGTAATGCGGGAACAGCGCGACAAAATCCAGCAAGCGCACAAAAGTCGCGCGCGTCAGTTTCATCGGCTCGTGCTCGGCCTTGAGCACGATGCAATGCTCGTTGTAATACTCATACGGCGAATACTGCAAGAACCAGGGTTCATTGTTCAGCGTCAATGGAATCAAGCGCAGATTCTGCCGCGCCGGATGATCCATGCGTCCGGCGTAGCCCTCGTTTTCACGGCACAGCAGGCATTTCGGGTACGAAGCGCTTTTGGCTTGCCCTGCGGCAATGATCGCTTTCGGATCTTTTTCCGGCTTGGACAGATTGATCGTGATGTCCAACTCACCATAGGCACAGCGATGTTTCCAGCAATTGTTTTTCGCCACACGCGCCATGCGAATGTAATTGCTCGCGCGCGACTGCTGGTAAAAATACCGCGTCGCTGCCTGCGGACTGCTCGCGTATTCATGCGCAAATGCGGCTTGAATCACCGACGGTGGCGCCACAAGACAGCCCATCAGCGCGGTATCAAGCAAATCGTGCTGCGTGATACCGTCGTTGGGAATCACCCCGCGCACAAATGCATCGGCCACCAACACATCCAACACCGGCTGAATCTGCCCCAATGCAACCAACTGCGCCTCGCCGTCATCCGGCCACGCATCCAATTGCAATACCGCCAGCAATCGGTGGCGCACCTCGTATTCATCCGCCGCAGCATACAGCCCCTGCTCGCGCCCGTAGCGCATCAGGGTATGCAGTGCGTGATTGACCTCCATTTGCGTCATGAGATGATCTTCCTTTATTTAGTTTTTCTTATGCAGATTCGAGCATACGCGCACCGTCACCAATGCGCACGTCGTAAAACGTCGGCGCCATGCCGGTGGCTGATTTGTATTGCTGCGCCACATTTTGCTTGAATGCCTCCAACTCGTCTGTACACACGATCATCACACTGCATCCGCCAAAACCCGCGCCGGTCATGCGCGCACCGACCGCACCGTGATCCCATGCCGCCTGCACCAGTGCATCCAAATGCTCGCCCGTCACGGCAAAATCATCGCGCAGCGAGCGATGCGAGGCATTGAGCAATTGCCCAAACGTCGCGATATCACCTGAGGTGAGCGCGCTCACGGCCTGTAAAGTACGCTGATTATCGCCAACCACATGGCGCGCGCGTTGGCGAGCCAAATCGTTTTGAATGACGTGTTCGTGTTGCGCAAACTGCGCCACCGTCAATTCGCACAGCGCCTTGATCGGAACCACAGTTTGCAAATCGGCCAATGCGGCTTCGCACTCGGCGCGGCGCTCGTTGTATTTCGAGTCGGCCAATTCGCGGCGCTTATTGGTATTGGCGATCAGCAAGGTGTATTGCTCGCCCAGCTGCACTGGCACGGTTTGATAGTCCAGCGTCGCGGTGTTCAATAATAAGGCATGATCGGCGCGCCCCATGCCCGAGGCAAATTGATCCATGATGCCGCAGTTCATGCCGTTAAACTGATTTTCCGAGCGTTGCGACAGTTGAACCAATTGCAATTGCGTGCGCTCAAAGCCATACACTTCGCGCAGCAACACTGCCGTCACCAATTCGATGGACGCGCTGGAAGACAGACCCGCGCCATTCGGAATATCGCCCGCAAACAAAATATTCAAGCCATGTGCGAAGCGCACACCATCCGCCATCAGCATGGCAAATACACCAGCGGGATAGTTCGCCCAGTGGCGCTGTTTATCAAATGCCAAATCGTCCAAGGCAAACTCGATGATGCCGACGGATTCAAAATTCACCGAGACCACGCGCACCGTGCGATCGGTGCGTTTGGAGGCCAAGGCGTATGTGCCGTTACCCAAAGCACAGGGAAATACATAACCGCCGTTAAAATCCGTATATTCACCGATCAGATTCACGCGCCCGGGTGCAAAGGCAACGTAGCTCGCTGCCTCGTTAAAATAGCCTTGGAATTGTTGTTTGAGTTCTGTTAAATCCATATTTCCCCCTTAAGTACAAAGGCACGGTGTTTCATCCCTGAAACCCGTGCCCTTTGATTCTGCAGCCAGAAAGCTCTGGCTACCGAAGTGTCATTAGGTTTTCTTCAGATATTTACGGGTATCCAAAGCAACGGCAGAGATGATGATCAGGCCTTTGATCACATATTGCCAGTATGGCGATACGCCGGAGAAGTTCAAACCGTAGCTAATGACTTGGAACATCAACACACCGATGACCACGCCGCTGATTTTACCCACACCACCACTGAACGACACGCCACCGACCACACAGGCTGCGATTGCGTCCAACTCGTACATATTACCGGTGTTGTTGGTGGCAGAGCCGACACGCGCCGCTTCCAAGGTACCGGCAAAACCGTACAAGGCACCGGCCAAGGTATAAACGATCA
>CAZCYS010000086.1:0-5813 GCA_964502825.1 uncultured Hydromonas sp.
TCCACGGGCGTGGTTTGCCCACGCGTGAGGTGCAGGAAAAATCCCGCGCTTACGCTGCTGAGCAGATCGAGTCGCAAAAAGTGGACTTTATGCGTTTGGGCGTATTGGGCGAGTGGGACAATCCGTACAAAACCATGAATTTTGCCAACGAAGCGAACGAAATCCGTGCGCTGGGCAAAATTTTGGACAAAGGCTACGTCTATCGCGGTTTGAAACCGGTGAACTGGTGTTTTGACTGCGAATCGGCGCTGGCCGAGGCGGAAGTGGAATACCAAGACAAAACCGATTTGGCGATTGACGTGGGTTTTCCGTTTGCCGAGCACGATAAACTGAGCGCGGCATTTGGCGTGCCGGTGGCGCAAAAAGGCCACATCGTGATCTGGACAACGACGCCGTGGACGATTCCGTCGAACCAAGCGCTCAACGTGCATCCTGAGGTGGAGTACGCCTTGGTCAACACCGAACAAGGCCAATTGATTTTAGCGACTGATTTGGTTGAATCCTGCTTGCAACGCTATGGTTTGACCGGCGAAATTGTCGCGACAACCACGGGTGACAAACTCGATCACGTCGCATTCCATCATCCGTTTTACGATCGCCTGTCACCGATTTATTTGGGCGACTATGTGACCACCGACGCGGGCACGGGGATTGTGCACTCCGCGCCGGCGTATGGTGTGGATGACTTTATCTCCTGCACTTTGCATGGCGTGAGTAATGACGATATTTTGACGCCGGTATTGGCGAACGGCGTGTACGCCGACGATCTGCCGTTCTTCGGTGGCATGCATATTTGGAAAGCCAATCCGGTCATCGTTGAGAAACTAAAAGAGGTCGGTGCATTGCTGAAAGTGGTGCAATACCCGCACAGCTACATGCACTGCTGGCGCCACAAAACGCCGTTGATCTACCGTGCGACGACGCAGTGGTTCGCCTCGATGGACAAGCCGGTGAACGGCGAGAGCTTGCGCGACACCGCTTTGCGCGCAGTGGAAGCGACGCAATTTTTCCCATCGTGGGGGAAAGCGCGTTTGCACAACATGATTGCCAACCGTCCGGACTGGACGCTGTCGCGCCAACGCCAATGGGGCGTGCCGATGCCATTTTTCCTGCATAAAGTGACGGGGCAATTGCACCCGAACACGCCGGAATTGCTGGAGCGCGTGGCGCAGCTGGTTGAGGCGAACGGCATTGAAGCGTGGCAAACGCTGGACATCAACGAATTTTTGGGCAGCGACGCGGCCGATTATGTGAAGAACAAAGACACACTGGATGTATGGTTTGACTCGGGCACGACGCATTTTCATGTGCTGCGCGGCTCGCACGCATCCAGCCTGAAATGGCCGGCGGATTTGTACCTCGAAGGCTCGGATCAGCACCGCGGTTGGTTCCACTCGTCGCTGCTGACCGGCGCGATGCTCGATGGCCGTGCGCCGTATGATGCGCTGTTGACCCACGGTTTTGTGGTCGATGGGCAAGGGCGCAAAATGAGTAAATCGGTCGGCAACATCGTTGCACCGCAAACCGTGGCCAATAAAATGGGCGCGGAAATCATCCGTCTGTGGGTGGCCGCGACCGACTACTCGGGCGAATTGTCGATCTCCGATGAAATTTTAAAACGTGTGTCTGAAGGCTATCGCCGCATTCGCAATACTCTGCGCTTTTTGCTGGCGAATTTATCCGACTTTGACGCGAACACCCAGTTGATGAACGTGGATGAGCTGCTCGAAATTGACCGCTACGCGCTGGCGAAAACCGCGCAATGGCAGGCTGATTTGCTCGCGCATGCGGAAAAATACGAGTTTCACCCGCTGGTGGCGAAGATGCAAATTTTCTGCTCCGAAGATTTGGGCGGCTTCTATCTGGATATTTTGAAAGACCGTTTGTACACCAGTGCGCCGGATTCGGTGGCGCGTCGCAGTGCACAAACTGCGCTGTGGCACATCACGCAGTCTCTGCTGCGCGTGATGGCGCCGATTTTGAGTTTCACCGCTGAGGAAGCATGGCCGATTTTGGCGGGTGTTTCGGACGAGGAAACGATTTTCACCGAGCTGTATCACACGATTCCGACTCCGAAAGATGCGGAAACATTGCTCGCGGATTGGGCGCGGATTCGTGCCTTGCGCGACGATGTGAACAAAGCTTTGGAAGACGCACGCGGCGCGAACCAGATTGGCTCGGCGTTGCAAGCGAAGGTGCACATCAGCGCACCGGCGGCGGATGCGGCGCTGTTGCAACATTTGGGCAATGATTTGAAATTCGTCTTGATCACTTCGGCGGCAGAAGTGGCGCAAGGTGAGCCAAATGTGCAAGTGGAATTGGCGCAAGGACAAAAATGCGAACGCTGCTGGCATGTCACGGTCGATGTGGGGCAAAATGCCGAACATCCGACGCTGTGCGCGCGCTGCGTGGGCAATCTGTTTGGCGGCGGTGAGACGCGACAGTTTGCTTGATTGACGATAGTGACAAAATAGGGGCAACGTTTGCCCCTATGGTTTTTGGGAGAATACGATGACACAAAAAGTGGGTATGGCGCGTTATTACGCGGTGATTGCCTTGGTAATTGCGTTGGATCAAATCACGAAATTTGCGGTTGAGGCAAAATATGCCGTGCATCAGTTTGAGCCGGTGACCTCGTTTTTTAATCTCGGTTTGACCTACAATCCGGGTGCGGCGTTTAGCTTCTTGGCCGATCACGATGGTTGGCAGCGCTGGTTTTTTACCGTTTTGGCAATCGCGGCGGCGGTGTTTTTCATCGTACAGATTTACCAGAACCGCGACAAAACCTTGCAAAATATGGGTTTTGCCATGATCGCCGGTGGCGCGCTGGGCAATATGATCGATCGCTTGCGCATTGGCATGGTAGTGGATTTTCTCGATTTCCATTGGCAGGGGATGCACTGGCCTGCATTTAATTTGGCCGACTCGGCGATTTTCATCGGTGTGGCTTTGGTGTTGTTGACCGAGTTCGGTCGTAAAAAGTCCGCATGATTAGTCATGGTTGATTGCTGATAAAACTCTATTCTTATCTCTCCCCAGAGGCGAGGGCTTGACTAACAGTCTCGCATTTATTTTTAGGAGCGCGTTGTGAAAACCTCCTCCGCTTATTCGCTGGCTCGTCAGCAGTTGATCGAACAGTATTGCGCCAGTGTTCCGACCCGCGCGATTCGTCGGCTGATTCGCGGCTTGACTTCCTTGACCGATCACACGGTGCAAACCGCTTGGCAGGCGCATTTCGATGAGCATGTGCCAACGGATTTACGCCGCTATGTGTGTCTGACGGCGGTCGGTGGCTATGGACGTGGGGATTTGCTGCCTAATTCGGATGTAGATTTGCTGGTGCTGCTGGATGATGCGCCGCTTTCTGAGGCGCAACGCTTAAAAATCAATACCGCGGTGGAAGGTTGGCTCGGTTCCTTGTGGGATATGGGCTTGGCGCCGAGCCACAGTGTACGCACGGTGGCGGAATGTTTGGCATTTTGCCACGAGGATTTGGCGTCAGAAACGGCGGTATTGGAAGCGCGCTTTTTGGCGGGTGATGAGGATTTGTTTCAACGTTTTTCACAGCAGTTTTTTGCGAACTTTGATTTGCAGGCGTTTTGGCGCAACAAAGTCGCGGAAATGCGTGCGCGTTACGCACGTTTTGAGGAAACGCCATTCAGCTTGGAGCCGAACTGTAAAGAATCGCCCGGCGGCTTGCGCGATTTGCATTTGATGCTGTGGTTGTCCAAAGCGGCACATTTGGCGCAGTCGTGGGAGGATTTACACGACATTGGTTGGCTCAATCAAAAGCAGGCACGTTTGATTGTTCGCTGCGAGACCTTGCTGTTGGCGATCCGCGCGCATTTGCATATCCTCACGCGCCGACCGGAAAATCGTTTGCTATTTGATTTGCAGACATCATTGGCGCAGGCGTTTGGCCTGCGCGATGACGATGGTAAATTGGCGAGCGAGTTGTTGATGCAAAAATATTACATTGCGGCGCGGGTGAACTCGGTGCGCATGAGTTTATTTTTGCAAAAATTTGACGAATACATGGCGCCGCAAGACATGCCGCGCCGAGTGCATAAAATCAAGGGCTTTCCCGAGTTTGTCGAGGTCAATCACGAGCTGGACATCACGCGCGATGACGTGTTTGTGCGCAAGCCGCATTTATTGCTCGATGTGTTTTATGTGTACGGCTCGCGTTCCGGCTTGACCGGTTGTACCTCGCGCTTGTGGGATGCGGTGCTCAAATCACGCGAATTGATTACACCTGCGTTTCGGCATGATCCGAAAAACCGGCAGCGGTTTTTGCGTATTTTGAAGCTGCCCAGCGGCATCACGCACAGCTTGCGTTTGATGCACCAGATGGGGATTTTGGGACGCTATTTGCCGGTATTTCGCCGAATTATCGGGCAAATGCAGCACGATTTGTTTCACATTTACACGGTGGATCAACACATCCTGACGGTGATGCGCAATCTGCGTCGCTTTACCTTGCAAGAGCATTTACATCAGCACGAGCTGGCCAATCAGGTGATGGCCGAGTTTGGCAAACCGTGGTTGATGTACATCGCCGGTCTATACCACGATATTGCGAAAGGACGCGGTGGCGATCATTCGGATTTGGGCGCGGTCGAGGTGGCGCGCTTTGCCAAACAGCATGGATTGAATAAGTCGCAAACGGCCTTGGTTGAATTTTTGGTCGCCGAGCATTTGACCATGTCGCAGTTCGCACAGAAAGAGGATTTGTCCGACCCCGATGTTATCCTGCGCTTTGCCAAAAAGGTGAAAACGCCGGAACGTCTACGTGCCTTGTATTTGCTGACCGTGGCCGACATTCGCGGCACCAGTCCGAAGGTGTGGAATGCGTGGAAGGATAAACTGCTGGCTGATTTGTATCGTGCAACCATGCATGTGCTGGAGGGTAAGAGCCAACATCCGCGCGCGACCATCATTAAGCAACGTCAGGAACAAAGCCGCGCATTGCTGCTGAATTTACCGCGTGCGAGTAAAGAGTTTCTCGTGCGGGTTGATGCGCTGTGGCGGCATTTCAACTCCGAATATTTCATTCGTCACGACGCGGCGACCATTGCGTGGCATACGGCGCATATTTTGGCGGCGGAGCTGCAGCAATCGCAGCAGTCGTTACCATCGGACCAGGCTGTGCTGGTCGCATCGCAGCATTATGTATTGAACGATGTGGACAACAGCGTGCAATTGATGGTCTATACCGCGGACAAGCCGGACTTGTTCGCTCGCATTTGTGCCGTGATTCAGCAGCGCGGGTACTCGATTTTTGACGCGACCATTTATACCAGCGCGCAGGGCATGGCGCTGGATACCTTTCAAGTCACTTTACCTGAGCATGTGACGGTGGACGACGCATTTTTGGCGGAATTGAATGCGCAGATGAGTGAGAGCCTGCAAAAAACCAGCGAATTGCGGGCGCCGAACTTGGGTCGTCTGACCTCGCGCTCGCGCAATTTCCCGATCAAGCCGAGCATGTCGCTCATGCCGGTGGGTAATGACGAGTATGTACTCAAACTCACGGCGACCGATCGCCCGGGCGTGTTGTACAGCATCTCGTATATTTTCCACGAGATGAATATCAAATTGCGCAGTGCGCGCATCGTGACGCTGGGCGAGCGATTGGAAGACGTGTTTGTGGTCTACAGCCCGCAATTGGTTGCGCCGAATTTTGCTGCGGAACTGGAGCATCGGATTGTCACGGTGTGTACTATTTAAAATCAAAAGGATGTGTGCGTGAGTTTGTATCAAGGAATTTTTCGCCCTGCGTGGTGGGCCAATAATGCCCACGTTCAAACCAT
>CAZCYS010000087.1:0-5796 GCA_964502825.1 uncultured Hydromonas sp.
ATGGCATCGGCCCGTGGAAAGTCTATGTCGCCTCCTACCGCACCGATGCGGATGGCAAGACACACCGCTTACCAGCCACCGATTTGGTCAAACGCGCGCACGACTTGAACCTAAAAGTGCATTTATACACTTTCCGTAATGAGGCCAAACACCTGACCTCAGACGACAAAGGCGATCCGTACAACGAATACGCCGCGTTCTTCGCAACCGGTATTGATGGCTTGTTCAGTGACTACACCGATACGGCAGTGGCTGCACGCAATAAATTCTGCCAAGTACCCGCTAAAAAATAAACCACGGTGATGGTTAAAAAAACCGCAGGAGTATTTCCTGCGGTTTTTTATGCTGCTATCACGCTGTTTCCATACTGCGCATGGCGCGGATATAGGCTTCGCGTTGTTCGATACGCTGAATATAATTTCTACACACCGAGCTTTCAGGCCAGACTTGCATGCGGTAGCTAAATTGAAGGAAAGCGCACAGATACAAATCCGCTGCTGTAAATTGCGCTCCCACCAGATAGGATTTACCGGTTAATGCCTGCTCAATCGTGTGCACCACGCGCTCAAAATCACCGTAACCCAAAGATTTGCTTGCTTCGGGCGGCGGCGTGAGCTTCCAGAATTTTTCCATTATTGCGGCCTCCATCGGGCCGACCATAAAGCAGAACCAACGGTAGTATTCGCCACGCTCGGCGGTTCCGACTGCGGGCGCGAGCTGCTTTTCGGGAAACAAATCCGCCAAAAACAGAATGATGGCAGCGGCTTCGGTAATCACTGTATCGCCGTAGCGCAAGGTCGGAATTTTCCCCATCGGATTGATGGCGAGGTATTCGGGGGATTGCAGACTGCCGTCGAAATCCATGAGGACGGTGTCGAACGACGCGCCGCACTCCTCCAGCATCCAGCGCACCGAACGGCCACGGGATTGAGGGTTGGTGTAAAAAGTAAGTTGCTCCATGAGTGTGCTCCTTCAGCGGGGGTAAAAGGTAAGAGCAGTATAGCTGCAGCCACTGACAGATTCTGTCAGTAGTCATGCGTCATCACGCAGGGGCTTAAATGTATGGAGTTGGGATACCCGTTTGCGCATGCCAGCGTGCCAACAGATCGGCGGTGGATTCGGGTGTGCATTCATCACTGATGAGGAGTTTGGTAATGCGATCGGTGCGAAAATGGCGAAAATCACGGCGCATTTCGCACCAAGCGGCGACCACGCGCGTCTGGTCAAAATAACCGACCGCAAACGGCCAAATCGTGCGGTCGCTGTGCGCATCCTGCGCGTCAAAATAGCGGATGTCGACTTTGCGCCCGAGGCGAATCGCGTGGCGAATCTGCGCCAAGGTTTCCTGCTCGTGCGCGTCGTATTCGCGGCGCGAACCGACCAACAGCGGCGATTGATTGATGCTTGCGCGCAGTTCAGCGGGCAAAACGCGCTCAATTTTGGCAAAGGCTTGTTGGGCAGCGAGCGCCAGTTGTGCATCACCGTGTTTCGCCACCCAGCGCACACCGAGCAACAAAGCCTCGGTTTCCTCGGCGGACAAAGTCAGCGGGGGCAATAAAAAATCCTGCCGCAACAAATACCCCACGCCACTTTCGCCCTCGATGCGCGCCCCTTGCGCACGCAGCGCGTCGATGTCGCGATACACCGTGCGCACACTGATGCCCAGCGTCTTAGCTAACTGCGTCGCCGAGACAGCAAACCGATGGCGACGCAGCAACTGCAGTAAGGTGAGTAAACGTTCGGAGCGGCTCATGGTACAACTCGGATGCGGTTTAGATCGTCGCATCATAGCAAAAATGCCATGAGCCGCGTTGAATGGATGGATGTTTAACGCTCAGCAGGCGCATGATCGGCCAAGGCGTACCAATTCAATCGGCGCGTGGCGAACATCACCACGGAGACCACGGCAAACAAGCCGATGCTACCGAGCAGCAATGAAATATCTTCGGATTGCAGCAGGCCAAACAGCGCTGCATACAGTGTTGCCAAGGCGAGAGAAAAGCCGATACCGCGTTTGACACTGTGTAAAATATGGCTGACATAAAAGCCGATTTGTCCCACACACGCGGTCGCAGCCAAGGCGTAGGCTTTATTAAAACCAATATGCTCGGAGAGCGACAACAGCAACACGAAAAATACGGTCAAGGCGACACCGACCAAGGCGTATTGCAGCGGATGTACGCGCAAATGGCGCAGCACTTCAAACATAAAAAAGGCCAAAAACGTCAAGCCAATGAACAACATGGAGTATTTCGCCATGCGTTCGTTCAATTGGTAATGATCAACCGTTTGGATCAAATCGGTGTCGATGCGGTACAACTGCTCAATGCTGCCATTGCCGCCATTGGCGGTGCTGTTTTCAATCGAGGGCAGTGTGGTGTTCAGATTATTGGCAAACCAATTGCTTTGCCAGCTTGCGTTAAATCCTTGCGGCATGACATTGCGCGTTTGCGTGACTGTGCTGCCCGCGAATTTCGGGTGTGGCCAATTGCCCGCGAGCGTCACCTGTGTGTTTTCGCCCAAAGGCACATAGCTGATGCGTGAGCTGCCGTTCACATTCAATTGGATGGAAAAATTCAGCGGCGCCGAACCGGCGATGTCCCAATCGGACAGTGGCAAAGCGGCGTGCATTCCGTTGGGCAGGGCGTGCAGCTGCGTACCGGCGCTAAAGGTGTAGCGTTTGCCCGCCCAAGTGAACGGCTCGCTTTTACCCAAACCGCGCGCATCGCTCACACCGACGGCGAGAAACGGCGTACCCAGGGTCACACCTTTTTTGGCGCGCAGGGCTTGCAGCGGCGCGCGCGAGAAATGCCCCGTCAGCGCGGTGGTGCTTTGAAACGTTTGGAAGGTATAGATCGCGCGCTTGAGCGGCGATACCTGCACCTGCCCGTCAATGTTTAACTGCTCGGGCAATACGATCAAGCGCTGCTCCGTGCGGGTTTTGCCTTCCACCAATTGATACGGCACAACCAAAATCGGGGCGGCGATGGTTTGTTCGCCCGAGGTACTTTGGGTCAGCTCCTGTTCAACCTGTGATTGATAAAACTGTCGATCGCGAATTAAATCGCGCACCATGTCCACGGGGATCATAAAACACAGCACCAAAAACAGCAAACTCATGATTTTGATGATTAAGGGGTTGAAACGACGCATGACATACTCCTGAAAAAACCGACACCATGTCGGTGATGCGTTCAGTTTAGTCAGGGTGTGTGAGCGGGCAATGAAGCGAAAGTGAAGTGGCGAAAAGTTTTATTTGGGTATGGACTTGGGTAAAGTCAAACGCACGATCACGCCACCTTGCGGGTGGTTGGCGATGTCGATCTCGCCGCCGTGTTTGCGCATGACTTCGCGCACAAAGCTCAGACCCAAACCCGTGCTTTTGTGCGCGTTCGCGTGTGTGTGTGGGCGTGCGAGCGAGTAAAAACGGTCGAATACCTGCGCCAGTGCGTACTCGGGAATGCCAACACCGTGATCACGAATGAGCAATTGATGGCTGCGCAGGCTGGCTTCATCGTACAGCTCAATTTGCCCGCCATCGGCGGAAAAATCAATCGCGTTGTCCAACACATTGACGAGGGCTTGGGTGAGGAGCAGTTTGTCCGCTTGGATCTGCGGGTGATGGTTCAGTTGCATCTTCAGTTGAATGCCGCGTTGCGCCAGTTTGACCTGCACACCTTGCGCTGCGCTGTGAATCACTTCGTCCAGTGCGATGCTTTCGGTCTCCAAGGTCGGCGCACGCTCAATGCTCGCCAGTTGCAACAGCCGATCCACCAGCAGTTGCAGGCGAGTGGTTTGTTGCTCAATGGTGGCGGTGAAGCGTTCACGCACGTCCTCCGGCGGATGCTCCTGCAACAATTCGGTGGCGCTTTTAATCGCGGTCAGCGGGCTTTTGAGCTCATGCGTGAGGCTGTGTACATAGTGTTCCACATAGGTTTTGCCTTCCAACTGTTGGCGCATTTGCTCGACCGAGGCGGCCAATTGATCCAGCTCGGTGCTGCGAAAACGCGGCACAGCGACGTTGTTCCCTTGAGCGACTTGCTCGGCGTAGTTTTGCAAGCGCTTGATCGAACGGTTCACCCACCACGTCATCAGTGCGCCGATGAACAGCGCGATACCGAGCAATAGACCGCCTGCCCATAGGATGCGTTGCTCGGAACGGGTGATGATGGGCAGCAGGGTGCTGTTGGGTTTGGCCACCGTCAATGAGCCGATGATACGGCCATCGCGCATGATCGGTGCGGCGACGTGCATGACGCTGGTCGTTCCGTCGTTCGGATCGCTGCGGGTTGAGCGCGCGCCGTATTGCCCGCGCAGTGTCAGGTACACATCATTCCAGCGCGAATAATCCGCACCGACATCCACGCCGCTGGAGTCGTACAGCACGACGCCTTGCGCGTCGGTGGCGTATACGCGCAGGGCGACGCTGGATTTTTGAATGCCCGAAATATTGGCTTGGACCTCGTCTGTTTGCATCTGCCGGAAGGCTTGCGCCAATGCGCCGTTTTGTAACGAACCTGCGCGCAGGTCTTGCTCGGCGATTTGTGCCAAAACATGCGTGGTGTCCACCAACGCATCCTCCGTGGTTTGGCGCACGCCGGGTTTGATTTCTTCGACGAAGATATTCAATACGAACCACGCGGCAATGCCCACGAGTAAAAAATAGCCGAGCAAAATACGCAGGCTGATTCTCATGGTGCCTCCTCGGCATGCACACTGATGCTGTAGCCCAATCCGCGGTGGGTGTGGATCGGGTTGAGCGTTTCATTCACCGCACGCAATTTTTGGCGCAGGGTTTTGATGTGCGTGTCCACCGTGCGATCCACCGTGTCCAGCGCATCGTGCCAGACCAAATCCATCAGCAGTTGACGCGGGAAAATTCGCAGAGGCTCGGCGAGCAGGGTTTTGAGCAGTAAAAATTCATAGCGGGTGAGGTTGAGGACTTGCCCGCAAAAGATAATCAGCCCGTGCTGTTCACGCACCTCGAATAAAGGTTTGGCCGACTCGACAGCGAGCGAGGACGCATCCAATGGCGCTTGCGTTTTTTGATAACGGCGCAAAACCGTGCGCACGCGGGCGCAAACTTCGCGCGGTGAAAACGGCTTGGCGATGTAGTCGTCCGCACCCATTTCCAGCCCGACGATGCGGTCCACCTCCTCGGCGCGCGCGGTTAAAAACAACAGCGGCAGATCATAGCGCGCCAACACCTGCCGACAGACCTCAAAACCGTTGATGTCCGGAAGGCCAATATCGAGAATGAGCAAAGCCGGTTGCGTGTGCGCCAACGCATCCAGCATGAGCTGCCCGCGCTCAAACCAGCGCACGGCGTAGCCTTCGGTTTGTAGGGCGTAGATCAAGGTGTCTGCGATGGCGGCTTCGTCCTCGATGAGCCAGATGGTAATGTCGGTTGGCATGGCGATAAAGATAGGATGAATCATAATCGGTGGGTAGCAGTGTATACCATTTAAGGAAGTGTGGAATAACCCCTACCGATATCATACCGCGGCTGTGTGTGCCGGATGTGAAGTGAGTCGGATGTCGCAGGTTTTTATTGATACACAGTCCATATACAGCCCGCAGTCAGGTTGGCGCAGGTGTAGTAAACTGACTGAAATACACAGAACTTTAAGGAAGTACGGAATAACCCCTACCGTCTGCGCTGGTTGATTGGCGTCTCAGAACGCAGACTGGTTTGGGTTATTCCGTACTTCCTTAAGATTGGAGGGAACAATGAAACAAACGGTCATCGTCATCGGAGCGACGGGTTTGGTGGGGCGTGCGTTGGTGGAACAATTG
>CAZCYS010000088.1:0-5758 GCA_964502825.1 uncultured Hydromonas sp.
GGATTTTCAAACGATATGGTTTGTTCGCGCCATCGGATACCATGTAAATACCAAACTCACCCTTTGGATGCTCAACCGCCGCATACGCCTCGGATGGCGGGATGTGCATACCTTCGGTGAACAGTTTGAAGTGGTGAATCAGCGCTTCCATATTGGTTTTCATCTCGTTACGCGTCGGCGGTGCGATCTTGTGATCGTCAATAATCACCGGGCCTGGGTTGGCTTTAAGCCACGCGATACACTGCGCCATAATTTTGTTCGCTTCGCGCATTTCTTGCATACGCACCAAATAGCGATCATACGAGTCACCGTTTTTACCCACCGGAATCGCAAAGTCGAGTTTGTCGTAGATTTCGTACGGTTGGTTTTTACGCAAATCCCAAACCACGCCCGAACCACGCAGCATCGGACCGGTAAAGCCCCATGCTTTGGCACGCTCAGGTGTCACAATACCCACGTCCACCAAACGTTGTTTCCAAATGCGGTTGTCCGTCAGCAAGGTTTCATATTCATCGACATAACCTGGGAAGCGCTGAGTGAAGTCTTCCAAAAAGTCGAGCAAAGAGCCTTCGCGGTTGCGGTTGATACGATCCACCGATGCCTGAGAACGCACTTTGGTCTTTTTCAATTTAGGCATGGTGTCCGGCAAATCGCGCGACACACCACCCGGACGGTAGTACGCTGCATGCATACGCGCGCCGGAAACGGCTTCGTATGCATCCAAGAGATCTTCACGCTCACGGAAGCAATACAAGAATGGTGTCATCGCACCAACGTCCAGCGCATGCGCGCCAATCCACAGTAAGTGATTGAGCAAACGGGTGATTTCGTCAAACAAGACACGAATATACTGCGCACGCAACGGCACCGTGATATTGAGCATTTTCTCAATCGCCATCACATAGGCATGTTCACTGCTCATCATGGACATATAGTCCAAACGATCCATATACGGCAAAGCCTGCAAATAGGTTTTTTGCTCCGCCAATTTTTCTGTCGCGCGATGCAGCAACCCAATATGCGGGTCAGCACGCTGCACCACTTCGCCATCCAACTCCAGAACCAGACGCAATACACCGTGCGCCGCAGGGTGCTGTGGACCAAAGTTCAGTGTGTAATTTTTAAGTTCAGCCATTTTTCACCCGATTCATCTTATTTGGCATTTTGCCCAAAACCCGGTTCGCGCACAATGCGTGGGGTATTTTCACGAGGCTCGATGGTAACAGGTTGATAAATAACCCGTTTTTGCTCCGTGTCGTAACGCATTTCAACATAACCAGACACAGGAAAATCCTTACGCAACGGATGACCGATAAAGCCATAATCCGTCAGAATACGGCGCAGGTCATTATGACCTTCAAACACGATGCCATACATATCGAATGCTTCACGCTCAAACCAATCTGCCGCACTCCAGATACCCATCACACTCGGCACCACCGGAAAGTCATCCTTGGGAGCAAATACGCGCAAACGCAGGCGTTGATTTTGCGTCACTGACAGCAAATGCAATACCACCGCGAAACGATTCGGCCAGCCACCACCGTTGTACTCTGAATAATCGACGCCGCACAAGTCGAGCATGATGTCAAATTTCAAAGCTGGCTCATCATGCAATTGACGCGCAACCGCCAAATAATCCGCCACCGGCACTTGTAAAGTCACCTCGCCCAAAGCATCGGTGTAGTGGTACGCATCGCCAACAATCGCTTTCACTTGATTGAGCAATTGCTCGCTACGTGATGGCGATACGGCCTCAACAGTGGTTTCAGTGTTTACTACGGATTCACTCATACGACACCTCGCGCCAACAACACAGTATTTTGAGATTTTTGTTTACGGATGATTTTATTTTGCAATTGGAAAATCCCGTAAATCAAAGCCTCGGCAGTCGGAGGACAGCCTGGAACATAAATATCCACTGGCACAACCCGATCACAACCACGCACTACAGAATACGCATAGTGGTAATAACCACCGCCATTGGCACACGAACCCATGGAAATCACCCAACGCGGCTCGGCCATTTGGTCATAAACCTTACGCAATGCCGGTGCCATTTTATTGGTCAAGGTTCCCGCAACAATCATCACGTCAGAATGGCGCGGGCTGGGGCGAAAAATCACACCAAAACGATCCAAGTCGTAGCGCGCCGCACCTGCCTGCATCATTTCCACTGCACAGCAGGCCAGACCAAACGTCATCGGCCACATAGAGCCGGTGCGCGTCCAATTCATTAAGTTTTCAGCAGTGGTTACGATAAACCCTTGCTTTTCGACGGTTGTATCACTCATCAGATTAACCTCTTTGCGAGCTATTGACCCACAGATTGCACGACAACAAAAACGATTATTTGAAAAACAAAAACGCCTGCGTGGAATTATTCCCAATCAAGCGCGCCTTTTTTCCAAATATAGATGTAACCCAAAACCAATTCGGCCAAAAACACCAGCATGACAATAAAGCCATACAGCGGCGCTTCAGGCGTTGACAAGTCTTTAAGAGAGATTGCCCAAGGAACCAAAAATGCGGTTTCCAAGTCAAATAAGATGAACAGAATGGCGACCAAATAATAGCGCACATCGAAACGCATACGCGTGTCTTCAAACGCTTCAAAGCCGCATTCGTAAGGAGATAATTTAGCCGCATCCGGTTTGCGGGGTCCGAGCAAAAAGCCGATGCCAACGACCAACAAGCCCAAACCGAGCGCTGCGAAAATGAATAGTAATACCGGAACATAGTTGGTTAAATTCATTTTATCTTCCCAAATCAAATTGATACCGAACATCCGAACAATCAACGCATTGCGCGCCCTATCGAATGTTTGCTTTACCACTCGCCCGAAACACTTTGTGTTTCAAACTACTTTTTGGTGCCGACGACGAGACTCGAACTCGTACAGCCTAAGGCCACTACCCCCTCAAGATAGCGTGTCTACCAATTTCACCACGTCGGCTTATTCTGATTTCCCCAACTACTCATTGCTTACCCGCAACCATCGCGAGCGATGCACATTATTGTGGAATTCCTTGTGTTGCATTCGGCTTAGCCGGCGCTGCTGGTTGAGCGGGTTGCTGCTCTTGAACTTTCACGTTGCTCAAATTCACACCATCATTTCTGATAGACGAAATCGGGCTAACCACAAAAGACAAAACAATGGTGCAAACCACAAATACCGTTGCCAACCATGCCGTGGTGCGGCTCAGGAAGTTAGCCGAGCCTGCCGCGCCAAATACAGTACCGGACGCACCGGAACCAAATGCCGCACCAGCATCAGCACCTTTACCTTGCTGAATCAAAACCAAGCCTATCACGCCAACGGCGGATAAAACCTGCAACACAATCATAATCGTTTTGAGTAATTCCACTTTTTTCTAATTCCTCATTGGGGTGCTGTTTTCGTTTATCGCAAAAACCGCACCCACATTTATTCTATTCGGCGTTATTGTACGCTATTTCTCGCCTCAAGCCGAGCGATAAATCGTTAAAAAATCCTCTGCGACCAATGCTGCACCGCCAATCAAGCCGCCATCTACATCCGGCTTGGCAAAAATTTCTTGCGCATTGCTGGCTTTCACACTGCCACCATACAAAATGGTCATGTCATCCGCCATTGCGCTGTCCAATTCGCGCAAAGCCGCACGAATCCAACCGTGCACTTCTTGTGCTTGCTCAGGAGAGGCGGTTTTACCCGTACCAATCGCCCAAACCGGCTCGTAAGCCAAAATACTACGTGACAATCCTGACACGCCGATGACATCGGCCACCGCTTTGAGCTGACGCAAAACCACTGCTTGCGCTTGACCCGATTCACGCTCACTCAAAGTTTCACCGACACAAATCACCGGTGTTAAACCCGCTTCCAACGCCACGCGCGATTTTTCCGCAACTACAGCATCGGTTTCGCCATACAAGCTGCGACGCTCGGAGTGTCCGATCAGCACCAATTGCACACCGAAATCTTTGAGCATATCGGCACTGACTTCACCGGTATACGCACCGCTGGCTTTATCGCTCAGGTTTTGCGCCCCGTAGGCAATATTGCTGTTTGCCAAAGCCGCTTGTACTTGCGCCAAATATGGATAAGGCGCACAAACCGCCATGCGTGCCGAGCCTTTTTCCTGCGTACCCGCGATCAATTCGTTCAACAATGCGGCGTTTGCACTCAAACTGCCGTTCATTTTCCAGTTACCGATGATCCATTGACTACGCATGATGCTCTCCGAAAAGGTTTTTGAGGACTTAATCCCCGGCGCAAATACTCGCGTCGGACAACTTTGGAATTATACGCTGTTCGGCTAAACCGGTCAATCTGAACGCAGACGATTTGCGCCGCACGCCATTAACAAACCCGCACAATCAAACACCAAGGACTGCATCCTTCTGATTCAAAACGGTTTTTAGTCATTTGCCCATGACAAGACCAATTTGCCCGAATGTTGGTTTGACTCCATATATTGATGCGCCTCACGCACCTGATCAAACGCAAACACTTGATGCACCATCGGCACAATCAATCCCTGCTCAATTTTTGGCCAAATATGCTCGCGCAAGCCTTGCGCCAATTGCGCCTTGGTATCCGCCGATTGTGGACGCAAAAATGCACCGGTCAATACAGCCTCTTTGCCCATCACCTCGTGCACCTTGATTTCCATGCGCGAGCCGGTTAAAAACGCAATCCAAGCCAAACGCCCGCGTCGCGCCAGCACGCGCATATCGCCAGCAGCAGTCGCTGTACCGAGCATATCGAGAATCACATCGACACCACGCCCTGCAGTTTTCTCCAAAACCACGTCGCTCCACTGCTCATCCAACACCACCACATCATCCGCGCCCAGTTGACGACAAAAATCCGCCTTGCTCATTTGGCGCAAGGTGACAATCACCCGATGCCCCAAAGCCTTGGCCATTTGAATCGCGCTGGCACCGATGCCACTCGCGCCGGCGTGAATCAGCAGGGTTTCCGATGGCTGATACAAGCCCAATTGCGCGCGCTCAAACACATTGAGCCAAACCGTGAACAAGGTTTCGGGCAGGCTCGCCGCCTGCGCCATCGTCCAGCCGTTTGGTACAGGCAGACACTGACGCGCATCCGCCCAAACGTATTCGGCATAGCCGCCCCCATGTGTCAACGCACACACGCGATCACCGATTTTCCACGACGAATCGCCTTTGACCTCAACCACTTCACCCGCCACCTCCAGCCCGAGCAACGGCGACGCATCCTTCGGCGGCGCATACAGACCACTGCGTTGCAACACATCGGGACGATTGATCCCCGCCGCATGCACGCGAATCAGCACCTGCTGCGTTAAATTAGGCCACGGTTGTGGCAACGCTGCCTCAGCCAATTGCAACACCTCTGCACCACCCGTACCGTCACATACCACCGCACGCATCTTATCCATACACCCTCCGACAACCATCACGAATAAAAAAGACTGTTTGACCAATTATCCAACTGCTCGATTTGGCGATCGTGCCAACGACGAAAGACAAATACAGCTACCAATGCCCCGAGCAGCGCAAACCCCATATCTGACTGCGTGTCCCACACATAACCTTGCGTACCGAGAAACTCATCCGCACCCTGCCCGAGCAACACCGCCGCCAGCCACTCAATCAACTCATACACCGCACTGACCGTCATGGCCACACACACCGAAAAGAACCCTGCAATGCCACGGCCATTGACCCAAGCGCGGCGCAACATCAACTCACGCGCCACCAAAGCCGGCACCAAGCCCTGCATAAAATG
>CAZCYS010000089.1:0-3164 GCA_964502825.1 uncultured Hydromonas sp.
TTGTCTAGGGAATGACCATAGACTGCGCGCCACGCCTCGTTACTCATCGCGCCAACCAACCAGCGCAGACGGTAGGGGTTATTCCATGCTTCCTTTACTTGTTCTATGCCAATTATGCGTGAACTTTGTCAAAAAATCATGTTCATCTGCACATAGTGGCATCTGCACGGTTCATTCATCGCCCAGCGAGTCCAATTCTGAACGTAAACGTGCCCGTCGATAATCCTTTTGCTCACGGTAGGCGCGGCATGCATCGCCAAAAGCAGCGAACAAGGCCAGCGAATCCGGGTTATTCAACATATTCCACTCGGGATGCCACTGCACCGCCAAGCCAAAACTCGGGTGCGCTTCAATCCGAAACGCTTCAACCAAACCATCCGGCGCAAAAGCTTCAGCCACCAATCCATTGCCCAAACGTTTGATGCCCTGACCATGCACCGAATTGACCATCAATTCGGTTTTGCCTGTGATCGCGGCAATCGCGCTATCGGCTTCCAACCGCACCGGATGCGCCACCGCGTATTGCACCTCCACCGGCGCCGTTTTATCCTCGCGATGATCGTTCAGTCCCGCCACATCGTGCACCGCCTGATGCAATGAGCCACCGAAAGCCACATTCATTTCCTGAAAGCCCCGACACACACCAAACAAGGGAATACCTCGCGCTAAAGCCTGCCGAACCAGCGGAATCGTCACCTCATCGCGAAACACATCCTGCGGCAGATGCGGCTGACTGATGGTTTCGCCATACAACTCCGCATTCACATTAGACGGCGAACCGGACAGAAACACTCCGTCGGCGGTATCCAGCAAAACATCGATATCCAATTCTTTACCCATCGCGGGGATAAACAAGGTGGTGCATTGTCCTCCATAAAACACCGCATCGGCATATTTGCGTTGAACCGTATGCGCCGCATGAACGCCCACCTGATTGCTGCACGCCGGAATCAACACAATCGCCGAACGTCGATGCCCAGTCGGAATTTCTTTGGGCAACGGCGCGGATGATGACTGCGAGGCAAGCGAAAAATCGCTCATAAAATACGATCCTTATGTCAAAAATCAGTCGAAAACCATTCGGAACCATCCATCAGTGGCGGCACATACAACCTCCCGCATGACCAGTCATAGCCAGCGGCGACGGTAGGCCAGTATAGAGTAGCGTTTGCACACTCAATAGCGCCACTTATCACCCAAGTTCCGAACCAATGATCAAAACCTTAACCATTCAAGGCTCTCATTATCCCCCATTTTGATGCAGACCACCTCTGTTTACGACGCACCGAAAAACACAATTGTCACCCAAATACAGCAAAATCTACACACAAGCGCAGCCAATTTGGTTAGAATTTACCCATAAAATATAAAGATCAAGCAGGCCATTTGCCCGTTTATCCGATTCACGCCATTGATATCACACGGGTATCGCACTGGCATCGTATTGGCAAACCCTGCACAGGAGACCTATATGCGCCGCACGCCATTAGCCGAGCTATTGCAAAATGAGCTCGAACGACAAGATTTTCACCCGCGCCTACCCGGTTACAAACGAGTGTACGAAGCGATCCGCAGCGCCATCGTCAATCGCCGCTTGCCTGCGGGCAGCAAGCTGCCCAGCTCACGCGATTTGGCGCGCGAGCTTTCGGCCTCGCGTAATATGATTGTCGCCGCCTACGATCAGCTTCAGGCAGAAGGCTACGTCAGCAGCCAAACGGGCAGCGGTACCTACGTCACCGATGTATTGCCCGACGGTTTGTCCGAAGGCTATATGAGCGAAGTGAACAACAACAGCGCAACCCACATGCATCCCGAGCAGGATGCACTCATCAGCCTGTCGCAGCGCGGCTCACGCCTGACGCGCGAACAAGGCTACAACGCCTACGAGGTACAGCCGTTGGCATTGTCCGGCAAAATGGATTTGCTTAACTTTCCGATCAAAACTTGGCAGCGCGTGCAAAATCAAGTGTGGCGACGCGAAGATGTCGCTCTATACGACTACGACAGTCGCGGCGGCTATGCGCCGCTGAAAAAGGCGGTTGCCGACTATCTGCGCATTTCGCGCGGCGTGGTACTGGAGCCGGAGCAGGTGTTGATCACTTCAGGCACACAACAGTCGCTGGATCTGATCAGTCGTATGCTGGCCGATCAAAACGATGTGGCATGGGTGGAAAATCCGTGTTATTGGGGCGCATGGAGTTCATTCTACGCCAATGATTTGAACATTCGCGCGATAGCCGTGGACAGCGAGGGCATGAACCCCAGCACAGCCGATTTGAGCAGCGCACCGCCCAAATTCATCTACATCACACCATCGCACCAGTATCCGACCGGTGCGGTGATGTCCTTGCCACGCCGCCGCCAGTTGATCGACTACGCGCAGCAATCCGGCGCATGGCTGCTGGAGGACGATTACGACAGCGAATTTCGCTACTCGGGCCGTCCGATCGCTTCTTTGCAAGGACTGGCACATGAGTCGGGCATAAGCCGCGTATTGTACATGGGCACTTTTTCCAAAGTGATGTTCCCCGGTATCAAGCTGTCGTATTTGGTCTTGCCCAAAGCGCTGATTCCATCCTTTCAAACCGCCTTGTACGATTTGTACCGCCCGGGGCAACTGCATTTGCAGGCCAGCTTGGCCGAGTTCATTGAGCAAGGACACTTTACCACGCACATTCGCCGCCTGCGTCAGGCGTATGCGCAGCGACGCACCATTTTATTGGCCGTTCTCAACAAAACCCTGAATGGACAAGTGGAGCAAATGATTGACGACGCGGGCTTGCACCTGGTGGTCAAACTGCCCGCGCACACGGATGACGTACAAATCGCCAATCGCTGTCATACGCAAGGACTGTCGGTGCGTCCGCTCTCGCGCTACTACATTGGCGCGACCGATGTCCGTGGTTTGGTCGTTGGTTTTGCCTATGTGGACGCCAGCGATTTGGTGACTTGCGGCAAGATGCTTGGGCAGGTGTTGAACGAGTATTTGTGATGCCCCATACAAAAAGGCTGTCATTGAGACAGCCTTTTTGATCATCCAACATGCAGCACGCCTTAGGGCTTGAGCACAATATGTGTTGGCGTGGTGTTGTCCAAGCGATGCGACATACGCCAATCCGGACCAATCACCCGAGCAAGCCAAGTCGCTTGCGACGTATTGGCGG
>CAZCYS010000089.1:3264-5744 GCA_964502825.1 uncultured Hydromonas sp.
CGCCAATCCGGACCAATCACCCGAGCAAGCCAAGTCGCTTGCGACGTATTGGCGGACGTTTTGCCTTGCCAAACACCGTCACCCATCGGAACCAAAGTGGCACTCAGATTTTTGTCCTGAAAGCTTAAATTTTCCAGCTCCAATAAAATCGGCTGCCCCGCCAGTCCCTTGACCGTCGCTGAATCCTTAGCGCTCAGTTTCATGGTGACGTTTTGTCCGTCAATGGCAATGTCCGCTGATAAGCCCAAAGCGACGGCTTTTTTATCGCGCTCCAAATCCGCGTTCACCGCCAGACCTTCCTTGTAATAGTCTTTGGAAATCACGCTGTCCATACCGTTGATGGCGAGGAAATACGTGATCACCGAGGCAATCACCACCGAGGTCGGCAGACCGATCAAAACCCACGGCCAAAACTGTTTATACCACGGTGTCACTGTATTTCCTGTCTGCATCATTTAACCCTAAAACTTATTTTTTCAAACCATAATAGATTGATTCGCGCTCAATCTCATCGCCCGTCTCAGTAGATACTGCGCGGATGGTGATAGGCACGCCTAAATCCGTCACACCGGCCAATTTAGCCTTTTCAGGATCGAGCTGCACGCGAATCACTTTAACATCGGTGGACGCCGGATCCAACTCAACTTCCGGCTTGCCCGCCAATTTTAAACCGCTCACACCGGATACGCTCAATTGTACCTTATGCGGCACTTCACCGGTATTGGACAATTGCAGTTTAAACACGTTTTCAATCATGCCATCTTCATTCGTGCGGGCAATCGTGCGTGCATCGCGCTCCACCACCATGCGAATCACGGTACGCTGCGTGATGCTATAGAACAAACCGCCAACCAAAATCAGCAAAATAGCGCTGTACAGCAAAACACGAGGACGCACGGCGCGTTTGAGCAACTGATTCGTGGTGTATTTGTTTTTCACACCATTTTCCGTGTCATAGCGAATCAAACCGCGCTCATAGCCCATTTTGTCCATGATTTCGTTACAACCGTCAATACACGCACCGCAGCCAATACACTCGTATTGCAAGCCATTGCGAATATCAATCCCCGTCGGACAAACGTCTACACAGACACCGCAATCGATACAATCGCCTTTGCCTATGGTTTTGGGATCAACATTTTTCTTACGCGGGCCGCGCGATTCACCACGCGCCTCATCATACGTCACGATCAGGGTATCCGGGTCGAACATCACGCCTTGGAAACGCGCGTATGGACACATATATTTACATACCTGTTCGCGCATATGACCGGCAAACAAGTACATCATGAAGCCATAAAAACCAATCCAGAAAATTTGCGCGCCGCTGGTTTCATGATTCAAAATTTCCCGAATCAACTGCATGCCATTGGTAGAGCCTTGTGCGCCGGTAAAGTACGCCACCAGCGTAAAACTCGCTGCCAATGAAAACGCAATCCACAAGCCATGCTTGATCACTTTTTTAACGACTTTGCTGACACTCCACGGGGCTTTGTGTAAGCGTAATTGCGCGGCGCGATTACCTTCAATTTTGCGCTCAATCCACATGAAAATTTCCGTGTAGACCGTCTGCGGGCAGGTGTAGCCGCACCACAAACGCCCAGCCACTGCCGTGAACAGGAACAAGGCCAATGCGCAGATAATCAACACGATGGTCATGTAAATCACGTCTGTCGGTGAGAATGTCCAACCGAAGATATAGAAGAAACGCTTTTCCAAATCAAACCAGACGGCAGGACGGTCATTCCATTTCAGCCACGGAATTACAAAATACAACAACTGAGTCAGCCACACAAATAACCAACGCAGATTGTTGAATTTACCCGATACCTCACGCATGAAAATTTTCTTATGCGCGGCAAATAGACCTTGTCCATCCTTATTGCTGTTGGGCGATGTTGGCTGATCGGCTTTGCGTTGCGAAGAGCCATGTTGAGCAGAGCTATCGCCCTCTTCAACCTTTGCGTAAAATACCGGTCGATTCATTGTTTCCTCTTCATCAGACAGTTCTTAATAATTTTTTGTAATTTTCTTATTCCAATTACAATTATTTCATTCAATACTGAAATAATACCCTAAAAAGAAGCGCACAGTCTATACCTGCGCGCTTCTGATATCGCTGTTTCGCATCGCTGTTGTACCTCCACAACGAAGGTACAACCCTTGAAACAATGTTATTTATTAACGTTTTTTACTGCAGATACAGCCAAACATTCGCTTTCGCCTTTGGCTTTCGCATCAGCACGCGCTTGATCCAAGGCTGCTTTATCCGTCGCAACGGCTTGTGCCAAGTATGCTGGCGGCGCGTCCGGATTTTTCACTTTGTCATTGTCGTCACGATTCAATTGCCATACATAGGCAGCCAATACGTGAATACGACCTTGACCCAACAAACAATCCCACGAAGGCATCACGTTTTTATCACGACCTTTGCTGATGGTTTCAGTCAAAGTTTTCATATCGCCACCGTACAACCAAAT
>CAZCYS010000090.1:0-5575 GCA_964502825.1 uncultured Hydromonas sp.
CGCGATTGGTAGTCTGAAATTTCGGCCAGCGGTACTTCGCCGGAGACGATTGCCATGCCGTGTGCCTTTTCACCCGTGCCGGTGACGTGACCGCGGCGTGAGGACAAATCGCCTGCCATATCGCCGATGTGGTTTTGCGGTACAACGATTTCGATGTTGACGATGGGTTCGAGTATGATCGGTTGAGCATTGCGAATTGCTTCGATGGTGGCTTTTTTACCCGCCGCGACGAAGGCGACCTCTTTGCCATCGACCGGATGGGTTTTTCCATCAAATACGGTGACTTTGACGTCTTCCACTGCGTAGCCGGCGACAATACCGTCGGCCAAGGCTTGGCGCACGCCTTTTTCCACCGCCGGCATGAATACGCCCGGAATCACACCGCCTTTGATGGCATCGACGAATTCAAAGCCTTCGCCGCGACCTTTTGGCTCAACGCGCAAGTGTACTTCGCCGAATTGACCAGCGCCACCGGATTGCTTTTTGTGGCGGCAGATGCCTTCGGCCGTACCGGTGATGGTTTCACGGTACGGAATGCGCGGTGGCTTGGTGTCTACTTCCAGCTTGTATTGGTTGAACATTTTGTCCAATTTGGATTTGAGGTGAATTTCGCCCAGGCCGCGAATTACGGTTTCGTTGCTGCTTGGATGGCGTTCAATGACAAAGGTCGGATCTTCACTGGCTAATTTGGCCAGGATTTCAAACAGTCGCTGTTCGTCGCCTTTTTTCTTGGTTTCAACGGCCAGGCCAGCCATTGGTTTTGGAAACTCCAGCGGTGCCAAATGGATGTGGTCTTCATCGTGCGAATCGTGCAGCACGCTGTCAAATTCGATGTCATCAATCTTCGCGACTGCGCCGATGTCGCCGGGCAGCAGTTCATCCACTTCCACCGTCGCTTTGCCTTGCAATTGGTATAAATGCGCGGCTTTGAACGCGCGTTTGGAGTCGCCCACGAACAGTTGCATATCCTTTTTCACCGTGCCTTGATGCACGCGGAATACGCTGATTTTGCCCATATACGGGTCGGAAATGACTTTGAATACATGCGCCAATACGTGCTTGCTTGCGTCCGGTTCGGCGTGGAAAGGTTCGGCGTTGCCCAATTCACCTTTGTAGAACGGTGGTGGATTGCTCTCGGTCGGATTCGGCGCGAGCGAGGCCAAAACGTGTAGTAATTCTTTGATACCCGCACCAGTTTTGGCCGAGGTGAACAATACGGGGATCAAATGACCTTCGCGCAGGGCTTTTTCAAATGGTGCGTGCAAATCGCTTGTGCTTGGGTCGGCACCGTCTTCGAGGTATTGCATCAATAGCTCTTCGTCCTCCTCAACCAATTGGTCAATCAGTGCGCGGTGCGCTTCGGCCACCGAGTCAAAATCCGTATCCCCGCTGTCATGCTCCAACACTTCGATCACATCGGCAGCATCGTGCGCCGGTAAATCCAGCACCAAGCATTGTTTGCCAAAAGTATCACGGATGTCGTTGAGCAGGGCAGGCAGGTCAATATTATCCGCATCAATTTTATTGACCACGATCATGCGCGCCAGTTTGCGGTCGGCTGCGTACTGCATCATGCGTTCGGTCATGAGTTCGATGCCGGTTTGCGCGTTAATCACGACCAGCGCGGTGTCCACACCGGCCAATGCGGCGATGGATTGACCCGAAAAATCAGGGTAACCGGCGGTGTCGATCAGGTGAATATGGGTGTCTTCATAGGCAAAATTTACCACGGCGGAGTTGAGCGAGTGACCGGCTTCTTTTTCTTGTGGTTCAAAATCGCAGACGGTTGTACCGCGCTCGATGCTGCCTTTGGCGGGGATCGCACCGGTTGCAAACAGCAATGCTTCGGCCAAGCTGGTCTTACCAACCGCGCCATGACCGACCAAAGCAACCGAACGAATGGCTTGCGTGGTGTATCTTGACATCATATTCTCCTTTTATATAGTCAAAACAAATGAAAATCGGCGTTTACCGCAGTGAATTTGAATAAATTTTTTGCGCAGCAACGATGTCACTATACGCCGTTCAAAAGTGAATTTCAATCAGGACTGAAAACAGTAAAACCGCTGTTTGAAATGACTCAATGCCGTCATTTGAGACGGCAAAATTTATTTTTCAAATTTTTGTTTGAATTTTTTGGTGTTTACGATGTATTTTTAGATAGAATAAGCACATAATTAATTGATATAAGGAGTTATCGTGCTGCGTTTTGATCTACCTGCTGTTTCTTCCAATGTGATTCGTTGGGAGGCGGTTATAACCTTTGTTGTGTGCAACTTGGCTTTGTTTGTCTCGCCGTGGTTCATGGCTGTTTTGGTGGTTCAGGCCTTAGTCAAAGGTTTTATCGGACATTACAAATGTCCGTCGCATCTGCTGTGGAAGCGTATTTTCGACGCGCAAGGCTGGACTGGAGCTATGGTGAATGCGGGGGCGAAGATGTTTGCCGCCAAGATATTATTTCTCGCCAGCAGCGTGTCTTTGGTGCTGTTTTTACTGGGCAATGAACTGTGGAAAGTTCCTTGCGTGGTTTTGATTGTATTCTCGTTCCTTGAGTGGGCGCTGTCTTTCTGCGCCGCGTGCTGGGTGTATGGTCTTTGGTATCGGTTTTTTCCACCAAAAATGGGGTGATTTCACTTAATCTGGGTAATAATCAGCCATTTTGTACCTTTTTGTTTTGCGTACCATTTTGCCATTAACGCCATTGCTGCGGGTTTGGGTGGTGACGTAAACATAGCGGCCATCTGAACTAGTGGCGTCTTCGGTCAGGATTTTGGTTGCGACCAGGCCACGTTTGGGTACGACCGCATATTCGGTAGTTTCATGCCAACAGCAGCCGGATTTGGTAAAGGTGGTCAGGCGTTTGCGCACAGGGTCGGTTTGGAACATGCCGAGGTTTTCGTAAGCCAATGCCGTTAATTCCTTGCTCGGTACAAATTGTCCGCGGCTTTGGTTGAACACATAAACGTCGTAGGACGGGCCGCCGTAGCCGCTGTTGTTGCCATTGCGAATCGCCAAATCCTCAGAGCCGTCAAAATTAAAATCTTCGAAAATCAACGGGCTTTGCTCGTTGTAGAGCTGGACGATATTTACCGTGGGTTGTTGTTCGGCAGTCAAAAAGAAATTTAAATTATCCGAGCGAAAGGTTTGTACGAAACGCTGGTTCGCTTTGTCAAATAGCTGGACTCGACCTTCGCCTTGACATTGCCCAGCGTCGCAATGACTGACATACAGCTTCGCGATGTAGTGTACGGAGCCATCGTTGATGGTGAACTCGTGCGATGGGGTGGTGCCCGAATTGGTGTCAGCGCTTGATACCTGCGCCAGAGCGGGGAGATGGAATGTGCTGCACAATACAGTTAGCGTCGTGATTGTTGATCGGGTCAATAGCGAACGGCGTGGAGTAGTAGTGCAACGCATTTCAATCTCCTCAAAATGGGTTGGGCTGTGTTTTTTTAAGAATTTAACATCGTGTGGTTTTGATGAACTCAGGCAAAGCGGGGTAACCATCGGACAATGTTAACACTTCATAGCCGGTCGGTGTGACCAAAACGGTATGTTCCCATTGGGCAGATAGACTGCGGTCTTTGGTTTTGACCGTCCAGCCGTCCGACATGGTGCGCAAATCGCGCTTGCCCGCATTGATCATCGGCTCGATGGTGAAAATCATACCGGCTTTGAGCTTCATGCCTTGGCCTTTGACGCCGTAGTGTAGCACTTGCGGCTCTTCGTGGAACACTTTGCCGATGCCATGACCGCAGTATTCACGAACTACCGACATACCGTTGGCATGAGCGTGTGCTGCAATCGCCGCGCCGATGTCGCCCAAAGTTGCGCCTTCTTTGACCTGAGCAATGCCCAGCCACATACATTCATAGGTCACATCGCACAGGCGTTTTGCCGCGATGGATGGCTCGCCCACGGTAAACATGCGGCTGGTGTCGCCGAAATAGCCTTCGGGTGTGATGATGGTAACGTCGATATTGAGGATGTCGCCGTTTTTCAGAATTTTGTCGTCCGATGGCACGCCGTGGCAAATCACGTCGTTCAGTGAAATACAGCAGGATTTTGGGTAGGGCGGATAACCGGGCGGCTGATAGCCGAGTGTGGCGGACACCGTTTTTTGCACATTGACCATATAGTCATTGATCATGCGATCCAGCTCGCCGGTGGAAATGCCTGCCTTAATAAAAGGCGCAATATAATCAAGTACTTCAGATGCAAGGCGGCAGGCAACGCGCATATGAGCGATATCGGTTTCGGTTTTAATGGTCACGGACATAGGTATGGCTTTATAAAAACGTGTCAATCGGTCAACACAAAAACCAATCGGAAGGGACGTATCCACGGTATTCATACCGCTTGGCTTGTGTTTGGGCTGTAATTGGTTTAGAATTATAGACTGTCTTGGATACATGTGCAGAGATTGTTTGGTGCATGGCGGCAAGACAGTGGCCGTGTTATCGCTGTATTTCCGGCCAAAATAGCGCATACGGCGCGTATAGGGTGCAGGCAAAACGTTTGCAAACCGCATCGTATGTTAGACACAACCCTGAAATAAAAGGTATTTAATATGTTAGTTTCTATGCGTGAAATGCTCGAAGCGGGCTGCCACTTCGGTCACCAAACCCGTTTTTGGAATCCAAAAATGGCTCCGTTCATCTATGGGCATCGCAACAAAATTCACATCATCAACTTGGAAAAAACCGTTGTGATGTACAACGAAGCAGCTGAGTTCGTGAAAAAATTGGCTGCACGTCGTGGCACCGTATTGTTCGTCGGCACCAAACGCGCTGCACGCGAAATCATCGCCGAAGAAGCAGCACGCGCAGGTATGCCGTATGTGAACCAACGCTGGTTGGGCGGTACTTTGACCAACTTCAAAACCATCAAAACCTCTATTAAACGTCTGAAAGACATGGAAGCAGCGGTTGAATCTGGTGAAGTTGAAAAACTGACCAAAAAAGAAGCTTTGTTGTTCCAACGTGAAATCGAAAAACTGAACAAGTCCATCGGCGGTATCAAAGATATGGGCGGTATTCCTGATGCGATTTTCGTGATCGATATCGGTTACCACAAAGGCGCATTGCTCGAAGCGAAAAACTTGGGTATTCCAGTGATTTCTGTGGTGGATACCAACCACAATCCAGAAGGCGTTGATTTCGTCATTCCGGGTAACGACGACTCAGGTCGTGCGGTTCGCCTGTATGCACGCGGTATGGCCGATGCGGTATTGGAAGGTCGTGCGAACGCGGTTCAGGAAGTGGTACAAGCAGCTAAAGAAGCGGCTGAACCGACTGAAGAGTTTGTTGAAGTACAAGAAAGCGAAAACGCTTAATTGACGAATGAGCAGCAAACAAAGGAAGGGGCGGTTTGCCCCTTTTTTAAAGATTTTTTGGCACGATGATGCAAATTGCAGGAATGATTAACTGCATCATTGTGTGAATTGAAGCACATCACTATTGAGGAAAAATTATGACGACAATTACTGCAGGCATGGTTGCCGAATTGCGCGGTAAAACCGACGCGCCGATGATGGAATGTAAAAAAGCCTTGACCGAAGCCGGTGGCGATATGG
>CAZCYS010000091.1:0-5515 GCA_964502825.1 uncultured Hydromonas sp.
ACCAAGGGTAAAGAACAGCACGTTTCTGTGCCGATTTCTGCGTTTGACGAGGATAAGTTTGAATCCGGCCAAGCGTTTGACGGCTCGTCCATCGCAGGTTGGAAAGGCATTGAAGCATCCGACATGCTGTTGATTCCTGATCCGAAAACGGCAAACATTGATCCGTTCACTGCAGAAACGACCTTGATTCTGACCTGTGACGTGATTGATCCGGCGGATGGCAAAGGTTATGAACGCGATCCACGCTCATTGGCGCGCCGCGCGGAAGCATATTTGAAATCAACCGGCATCGGCGACACGGCGTATTTTGGTCCTGAACCAGAGTTTTTTATTTTTGACTCAATCCGTTACAAAACCGATATGCAGGGTTGTTTCGTGCGCATCGGTTCTGACGAAGCGTCTTGGTCCTCTTCAGTGAAAACCGAAGGCGGCAACTTGGGTCATCGTCCGGGCGTCAAAGGCGGTTATTTCCCTGTGGCGCCGACCGATAAGTTCCAAGACATGCGTTCTGAAATGTGCTTGTTGCTCGAACAAATGGGTGTGCCTGTGGAAGTGCACCACCACGAAGTGGCGGGTCAAGGCCAAAACGAAATCGGTACGAAATTCTCGACGTTGGTTCAACGCGCGGACTGGACGCAAATTTTGAAATACGTGGTGTTTAACGTGGCCGATGCCTACGGTAAAACCGCAACCTTCATGCCAAAACCAGTGGTAGGCGACAATGGCTCGGGCATGCACGTTCACCAATCCATTTGGAAAGACGGCGTTAATACCTTCGCGGGTGACGGCTACGCGGGCTTGTCTGACACTGCTTTGTACTACATCGGCGGTATCATCAAACACGCGCGTGCCTTGAACGCGATTTGTAACCCGTCGATCAACTCGTACAAACGTTTGGTGCCACACTACGAAGCACCGGTGAAATTGGCGTACTCTGCGAAAAACCGTTCGGCCTCTATCCGTATTCCGTTCGTATCGAATCCGAAAGCACGCCGCATTGAAGCGCGCTTCCCAGATCCAATGGCGAACCCATACTTGTGTTTCTCAGCGTTGCTGATGGCTGGTTTGGACGGTATTCAAAACAAAATCCATCCGGGCGATCCTGCACTGAAAAACCTGTACGATTTGCCACCGGAAGAAGACGCGCAAATTCCAACCGTATGTAACAGCTTGGAACAAGCGTTGGAAGCCTTGGAAGCCGATCACGAATTCTTGACACGCGGCGGTGTATTCACCAAAGCGATGATCGATGCGTATATCGAACTGAAAATGGAAGACGTGAAGAAAATGCGTATGAACGTGCATCCGTTGGAATTTGAAATGTACTACAGCCTATAAGGTTCAGTGCATTATTGATCCTCTTGTGATCCTCAATACCGATGCTGGTAACAGCGTCGGTATTTTTTATGGCGCATGGGCGGAAGCCGTTATAATATCGGTCAATCCTAAAGAAATACGGAAAAAGTAAACCCCTACTTTTTCCGTGCTTTCCTAATCACCTTTTATTAAATCATTTCTGACTTTCATGAATCCTGTATTGAGCCTGCTCCGTTTTTCGCTGTACCCGTATCGCTATGCAATGGGTGCGATGGCGCGCGCGACGGTGATGGGCGCTTGCGTGATGTCATTCGGCATGGCTCATGCACAAACCGCATCCGAAGCAGGATTCACTCAGCCAACCATTCAAAATACGGTCTATGTGTGCGAACAGCAGGGCGTGACGGTGCTGCGCAATACGCCGCCGACCAGCGCGCAGGCGAGACAGATGCAATGCACGCGTAAAACCATGAAGACTAAAGTGGCGCCACCTCAAAACATCAGTCGATCGACAACATCAACCATGCCGCGGCTCAATTCTGCTGGCGTGCCGATCGCACCGCCCATGTGGAATGACCCGCAGCGTACGGCGAACACCTTGGTGGTTGGCATACAAGTGCCGCCGAATGTGCAGTGGCAACGCGACCTTGGGCGCAAACGCATACTCCTTGCCGAGCTTAGCTCGGCCGAGCTGCGTTTACAAACCCTTAAAGCCGAATACCGCGACGGTCAGCCCGAGCGTCTGGGCAATGAGCGAAATTACCAAAAATATTTGGATCGCACCGCCGAGCTACAGCAAAACATCCGCCTGACCGAAGCGAGCATTGCCGCGCTGCGCAGAGAAATCAATACCATTGGGGGTGTGCCGTGAGATTGGCCAAACACACAGAGTTTGACGCATTACAACTCGGTTTGATCGTGCTGGATCGGCGCGCGCGGGTTCAGCACCTCAACACGGCGGCACAAATGCTGCTGCGCTCGCCTCAAAGCCATGCCTACGATGTACCGCTGACACAGTGGTTTGATGCCGATGAAACCTTGAAATACATTATTCGCCACATCGAGACCGGCAGTGAAACCGTATATCGCTGCGTGCTACGTCTGATTCGGCAAGGCGACGGTTCCGAGTTGGACAATCCGTTGTCCGTCTACGCCGCACTCTCGCCCATGCCGATGACTGAGGGGGAAAATGAGCCGATGTATCTGCTCGAATGCTTTGAGCTGGGCGCATACGAGCAGGTGCAGCAGGATACGCAGTCGCGGGCGCGTACACAGAGCCATCAATTGCTGATGCGGCAATTGGCGCATGAAATCAAAAATCCGCTGGGTGGCATTCGCGGCGCGACACAATTATTGCAGGACGAACTGGAAACCTTGCAACCCGAGCTGGTGGAATACACCGAAATGGTTTTGGGGCAGGTGGATCGCCTAAAAAATCTGGTCGATCAATACTTGGTGCCATACCGTCAGGGCACGGCGCAGGCAAGCTTGATCAATATTCATGAGGTGTGCGACGCCGCGTTTCGCTTGGCACGGATCGAGTTTGGACAGGCGCAGATTGATTGGCAGCGCGATTACGACGTCAGTATTCCGCCGGTGCGCGCGGTCGCCGACTATTTGCAGCAATTATTGCTCAATATCATTCAAAACGCAGCGCAAGCGGTGTTGGGCGCGAGCAATCGCGACAACCCCGAAGCGCCTAAAATCACCTTGCGCACCCGAATTGCGCGGCATTGCTTGGTGAATCAGGTCAAACACGCGATGATGCTGGACATTTCAGTGCTGGACAATGGTCCCGGGATTCCCGAGGAAATCACCGATACGCTGTTTTTGCCTTTGGTAACGCAGCGCGAGGGTGGTACGGGCTTGGGATTATCCGTCGCCATGCAGATCGCGCAGCAACACGGGGGCACGATCGAAGTCATCAGCCGTCCTCATCGTTTATCTCAGCGTTCTCAGCGCTCATTCGGCACGCAGATGCGGGTGTTACTGCCGTTGTAATCACTCAATATCCATTTTCCCCGATTTGGTTTTGCACCATTAAGGTGCAAATGAATTATAATTGTGCACCGAAGTGTTGCGCTGACACAGTGTACGCACGCGGATAATCATCCCATGTCGAATACATGAAATGGAGCAAGGAGGCGTTATGTATGGCTTAAACGACAAACCGACAATCTGGGTGGTGGATGATGACAAAAGCATACGCTGGGTGCTGGACAAAGCCTTGCAAAAATCGCGCTTGCCGTATCGCATGTTTGCCGATGGACAGGAAGTTTTAGAGGCGCTGGACTATTGGCATTCACAAGCGGAAGACAAACGCCAGCCCGGTGATTATCCTGCGCTTTTGCTGTCAGACATCCGCATGCCCGGCGTTTCGGGAATTTCTCTGCTGCGCGATTTCAAAAAACTCGCACCGGACGTACCGGTGGTGATGATGACCGCCCACGCCGATTTGGAAAACGCCGTATCCACGTTTCAAGAAGGCGCTGCCGAATACATTGCCAAACCGTTTGATACCGAAGAATTGGTGGGCTTGATCAAACGATTCGTACAACCGAGCAAAACCACGCCGGATCAGGCGAATAACACCCATACGGCGGACGATGCCGAGACTTTGGAACAGCGCTACGGCTTGCTTGGCAGCAGTCCAGCGATATTGCAGGTATTGCGCACCATCGGCCGACTGTCGGCGACCGAGGTCAATGTCTTGCTCACTGGTGAGACTGGCACCGGCAAAGAATTGGTCGCGCGCGCGATTCACACCACCAGTGCGCGTGCGAGCAAACCATTCATCGCCATCAGCACGGCGGCGATTCCCGCGTATATGCTCGAATCCGAATTGTTTGGTCACGAAAAAGGCGCGTTTTCCGGCGCGGGACAGGCGCGCATCGGGCGCTTTGAAGAGGCCGAAGGCGGAACCCTGTTTTTAGACGAAATCGGTGATATGCCGTTGGATTTGCAGGCGCGTCTGCTGCGCGTGCTGTCCGAAGGCGTGCTGTATCGCGTCGGCGGCAGCGAATTGATCAAAACCAATGTGCGCATCATCGCCGCAACGCATCAAAACCTCGCGCAGCGGGTGGAACAAGGGCTGTTTCGCGCGGATCTGTACCATCGGTTGAATGTGGTCGGGATCCAATTACCTGCTTTGCACGAGCGCTCCGAAGACATTCCCTTGCTGATGCAACATTTCCTGACTCAGGCGGCGAAAGAGTTGCATTTGTCCACGCCGAAAATCCTATCGCCAGCGGCGATCGAGGTATGTCAACAAGCTGTTTGGAGCGGCAATGTGCGGCAGTTGGACAATGTATGTCGTTGGCTGACCGTCATGACCCCAACGCAGTTGATCAATGAATCCGACTTGCCAGCGGAAGTACGTGAGCGTCCGGCGCAAATGGGTTCAGTCACGCATGGCGGTACTACGGCGGGTGGTGTGAGCGGCACGAATACATGGCAGGAGCTGCTGCGTGTCGCCGTGCGCCAAGGGCTAAACGATCAAGTGCCCGCAGTGATGCTCAAGTTGCAAGATCAGTTCGAGCAAGTGGTCATCAACGAGGCGCTTAAATACACCCACAACCATCGCCAAAAGGCCGCGCAATTGCTCGGAATTGGGCGAAATACGATTACACGCAAGGTCAGAGATTGATCTGGGCGATCTGAATACGGTAAACCCCGCAAATCGCGGGGTTTGTTGGTTATTGGGCAAGGCTTACGGTACAATGCCGAATCGTCGCGCCTTTATCAGCGACATCTTTAACGATCGTTTCGCAGTTTTTACCTCATAAAAATATGAATCAGCACTATTCAGAAACAGACATACGCGTACTCAAGGGCTTGGAGCCGGTCAAAGAGCGGCCGGGCATGTACACCCGCACTGAAAATCCTTTGCACATTATTCAAGAGGTGATTGATAACGCCGCCGACGAGGCGCTGGGTGGCTTTGGTTCGAGCATTGACGTGGTGCAACACGCCGATGGCTCGATCACGGTGGAGGACGACGGGCGCGGGATTCCGATTGGGATTCACCCGGAGGAGGGCGTTCCGGTATTGGAAATCGTGTTCACGCGCTTGCACGCCGGTGGTAAATTTAATAAGGCCGACGGCGGCGCATATGCCTTCTCCGGCGGTTTGCACGGCGTTGGTGTGTCTGTGACCAATGCGCTGTCCACCCAGTTGGACGTCACCGTTTGGCGTGATA
>CAZCYS010000092.1:0-5424 GCA_964502825.1 uncultured Hydromonas sp.
ACCAGACACGGCCCGCCCATATAATCCACGGCAGCCTGCTGTTGGGGGTTGAGGGTGTTTTTTGTTTGCTTACTCATAAATCCAATAAAAAACACTCGCAGAAAAACCCCGAGTGTCTGTCCAATAATATGCGCTATTTTAAACGAGGCGGCGTGGGTTTGCCCACCCAAATAGAGAAAAGAAACGACGATCGGCTACTGCAAAAAACCGGATGCCAAAATCGCCAATCCGACCCAAAGCAAATACACCGCATTCATCATGCCCGAAAACGCATTCACATAAGCCAAGCGCTGCGACGTAGCACCTGCCTGTGCCACCATGGCAGGCAGCAAAGAACTCGGCGGCATGGCGGCCAACACCCCAAACACCAGCCAAACAGGATGCGTCCAATCAATCCACCGTACTGCCAGCACCATGATCGACAATACCGCAAGCAGACGTACCACCCACAGACCGAGCATATCGTAAGCCAAGCTGAACCAACGCACCTTTTGAAAACGCAAGGACAAAGCAAAAAACGCCAAAAAAGAAAACAACCACTTGCGCTCCGCTTGCGTCGCCGACATTAGCTGTTCAAGCTGCGGAATGTGCGCGCTCACCGCGAAGTAAACACCCACAACCAATAGCGTAATCACCGCATAATTATTGAGCAATTGCCGCCAACGACCGGCCACAATCGAAACAGATGCAGCGCTGCGATACGAACGTCTGATCCATACCGTCAACACCGTTAGCAAAGCCACAAAACTACCCAAATCAACGAACACAAACCACTTCAGATACTCATACATTCGCCCGGACGAAGCCGTCAACAGCAAAATAATGATCGAGCCACGGCTCCCCCCGCCAAAGGTCGCACTCATCAGTGCCAAATCAGGTGAAAAGCGCTCTGTGCGCTGCGCCAAACCAAGTCCCAGCAACAGCACCACACAAGGCAAAGCAAAACCGATCACAAAAGCCAATAAAAAATCAGCAGGCTTATTCACCAACCTCAGCGACTCGATGACAAACAGCGGTAAAAGCACCTTCAGCACTGCAAATTCCGCCCATTGCGCGAGCTGAATTGCTCGGCTTTTGGCAAAAAATCGAACCAAAATCGCGGCCACAATAGCCAAAACGATTGGCCATAAAATAGTTAATAAACGATCAGCCATTCACCACCAACCATGATATTCGACATCAAGCCCCCAGCTATGTGTAACGACCAATCTATTGGTACGGATCATACGACCCACGCTAATTCAGGTCACAAACGCTATTACGCGACACTCGCCCAGTAAAAATAACGCGAGCCGGGCGCACCATGGGTTTGTCCATGATACGCATTGACCCGATGCAACCAATCGCCCTGCACCTCTTCAAAACCCGCGCAGCGCAGCATATACGCCAGCGTCGCACGCGTCTGCACGCACGCCAAAGGCAAAGCATCCACCAACGAATCATCCGACCAGCTCGTTCGCGACCAAATACCCTCGATGATCAACACACGCCCGCCCGGACTCAGACGACTGCGCAAATCAGTAAACGTAGCGATCGGATCGGGGAAATAACACGCCGACTGGCGCGCGGCGATCAAATCAAACCCGCTCAAACCCAAATCCTGCAACTGCTCCGCCGCTCCCACCACAAAATCCATCGGTGGCAAATCAGCGTTGTCGCCATGCACACGCGCATGCTCCAGCATCGTCGCCGATGGCTCCACTGCCGTCACGGCATATCCGTGTTTGGCCAAAAATCGTGAAAACACCCCCGTGCCTGCGCCCAAATCCAAGGCGCGTCGATGAGTCGCATCAATAGAAAAAACCGCAGATAAATCCGCCGCCCATGCGTCGAATTCGTCTGCGGCAATCGAGTGTCCATCCTGCGCTTCGTAATCGGAGGCGCCGACGTCGTATAGGGCGTTGACGCGCTGTTGTTGTGTCATGATGATGTGAGCGACGTCAAAGTGGAGATAAATCCGCATTTGCCGATGCAATTACCCCGCCGCCCAAACACACCTCACCATCATACAGCACGGCGTATTGCCCCGGAGTGACCGCCCACTGCGGCTCGGGGAAATTGAGGGTGAAGTGTTGCGCATCCTGCACGGTCAATCGGCACGGCGCATCGCTCTGACGGTAGCGGGTTTTGGCGGCAATATCCAAATTCTGCGGCGCATGACCGGCGATCCATGAGGCGTCTTCGGCGTGCAACTGCGTGGACAATAAGGCCGGATGGTCGTGCCCTTGCGCAACGTAGAGAATGTTGTTTTCAATGTCTTTGTGCGCAGCAAACCACGGCTCGCCGGTGCCTTTTTTGTCGCCACCGATACCGATGCCCTTGCGTTGGCCGTAGGTATAGAACGACAGACCGACGTGCTCGCCGACGGTGCGTCCGTCCAGCGTTTTCATCGGTCCTGGATGCGTCGGCAAGTAGCGATTGAGAAAATCGCGGAATGGACGCTCGCCGATGAAGCAAATGCCGGTGGAGTCTTTTTTCGCGGCATTGGACAGGCCGAGCTGATGCGCGATATCGCGCACTTGGGTTTTCGGCATTTCGCCCAGCGGAAACAGGGTTTTGGACAACTGCGCTTGATTCAGACGATGCAGAAAGTAGCTCTGGTCTTTGCTCGCGTCCAAGCCTTTGAGCAGTTGATAGTGGCCATTCACTTCGCGCACGCGCGCATAGTGGCCGGTGGCGATCAGCTCCGCGCCGAGGCTCATGGCGTAGTCGAGAAAGGCTTTGAATTTGATTTCGGCGTTGCACAGCACGTCGGGATTCGGGGTGCGTCCTGCGCTGTATTCGCGCAGAAATTCGGCAAATACGCGGTCTTTGTATTCGGCGGCGAAGTTGACCGCTTCGATGTCCACACCGACGGTATCGGCGACCGATGCAGCGTCAATCCAGTCCTGTCGCGAGGAGCAGTACTCGGAGTCGTCATCGTCTTCCCAGTTTTTCATGAAAAGACCGATGACCTCGTAACCCTGTTGTTTGAGCAACCACGCGGTGACGGATGAGTCCACACCGCCTGACATGCCCACGACGACGCGCGGCTTGCTCATTTTATTGTCCTCGTAAATCGGTCAACTGCTCTAAATCAAGGCGGCGACCGGCTTGATAATCGCGCAGACATTGCGCCACGATTTTGTTGCGATGCATGGATTCGTTGGCCATGATTTCGTCGTAGGTCAGCCATTCCGCGCCGATGATGCCTACATCCAAATCATGTGACACGGCATTTTCGCTGACTGTACCGATGAAGGTGAAACGCAAATAGGTGATATCTTTGTCCCAGCGATCCGATACATAAATGCCAAGCAGTGCACTGGGTACAAAGGCGTAACCGGACTCTTCCAAAACTTCGCGTTGAACCGCCTCGATCAGGCTTTCGTTGGCCTCCCAGTGTCCGGCGGGTTGATTGATTTTGACGCCGCGACGGGTTTCTTCGCGCACCATCAAAAAGCGCTTTTCGTCGCCAAACATGCGTTCAACCACAGCGGCCACAGTCACATGCGGCGTCCAAACGGGGAAATTTCTACGGATTTTGTGCATATCGTTCACTTTGCAGGGTTCGTTCACGACGGGCGTGAACCAATTTAAATTAACCGCTTATTTTACCACACTCGCCTGTTTCAAAGACATGACAGACGTCAGAACCCTGCTGATAGTGACCCGATACGTGTACAAATGGCACCACTTTTGAGCTTACAACCACGCAAGTGCAACACGATAAGTGATGAACGAGGCCAAATACGCCAGCACGAACAGATAACCCATCGTGATCAATGGCATTTTCCAGCCGCCGGTTTCGCGCTTGATCGCGGCAATCGTCGACAAACACTGCGGCGCAAACACAAACCACGCCAGCAGTGAATACGCCGTCGCCAGCGACCACTGCTGCGCAATGATGGACGACAGTGCCGCGCCCGCATCATCGCCCGCGATCGAATACACCGTGCCCAGCGCGCTGACCAGCACCTCACGCGCCGCCAATCCGGGAATCAGCGCCACACTGATTTGCCAATTAAAACCAATAGGCGCGAACACATAATTGAGCACATGGCCGATCATACCGGCGAAGCTGTACTCAATCGCCGGCCCCGTCGCGCCATCCGGCGCGGTTGGGAACGAAGCCAAAAACCACATGATAACGGTCAAGGTCAAAATAATGCCACCGACCCGACGCAAAAAGATCGCCACGCGTTGCCACAGACCGAGCAATAAGTTTTTCCAACTCGGCGCATGATAATCCGGCAACTCCAGCATCAAGGTGCGACGGTGTTTGTTTTGCCCAAACCACTGCAACACCCACGCCACCACAAACGCACCGATAATGCCCGCGAAATATAGGATGAACAAAGCCACGCCCTGCGCGTTTACACCCCAGCCGAACTCACGCGCCGGAATAAACGCACCGATCAGCAAGGCATATACCGGCAGCCGCGCCGAGCAGGTCATCAGCGGCGCAATCAAAATCGTCACCAAACGATCGCGCGGGTTGGCAATCGTGCGCGTCGCCATGATGCCCGGAATCGCGCAGGCAAAGCTGGAGAGCAACGGAATAAACGAGCGTCCCGACAGACCCACCGTCCCCATCACGCGATCGAGCAGCAGCGCCGCACGCGGCAAATAGCCCGTTTCCTCCAACAGCAAAATAAAGAAAAACAACACGATGATCTGCGGCAAAAACACCAGAACCCCGCCGACACCGGCCACCAAGCCATCCACCACAAAGCTGCGCAAGATGCCGTCAGGCAACAAACCGCCGAGCCACTCGCCAACCGTCGTGGTAGCCGTTTCGATCAAACCCATCGGCCATTCAGACCACGAAAAAACCGCTTGGAAAATCACAAACAGCAACAAAGCCAGCGTGACCGAGCCGAACAGCGGATGCAACACCCAGCGATCAATCTGATCCGAAAGTGTCATCGGCATGGCTTGTTCCAAATTCAATTCGCGCAAAATCGTGCGTACCTGCGCCTGATCGTCATGATGTTCTGTATGAGGATTCTCGTGCGAGGCTACGCGTAGGTCGCCCCCATGCTCTGCATGCTGATGAAGCGGATGCGCGGGCGGCGGCGTGAGCTGTTTCACATCCGATAAAACCGTGACCAATTCGCCCACGCCACCGTTTTTCACTCCGACCGTTTCCACCACAGGCACACCGAGACGACGACTCAATACCGCTTTATCAATCGTGATACCGCGTCGTTTCGCCACATCGCTCATATTCAACGCGACGATCATCGGGATGCCCAAACGTTGTACCGACAACACCAGACGCAAACCTCGGCGCAAATTGGTCGCATTCAGCACGCAGACCACATAATCGGGACGTTTCTCACCACGCGCTTTGCCCGCCAGCACATCGCACGTCACCTGCTCATCGGGTGAGCGCGGATACAGGCTGTAGGTGCCGGGCAAATCGAGAATACGCAGGGTTTG
>CAZCYS010000093.1:0-1374 GCA_964502825.1 uncultured Hydromonas sp.
ACAACGCCATCCGTAGCGCACAAAAATCACTGATTGCGAATACATGGAATGCGCGCGCAGGTGTAGACACCGACTTACTGCTCAATGAGTTAGATCGATTTGATAACTGCCATTTCGGCGCGAGTGGACAGGAGAAATTTGCGAAGGGGTGGTTGGGAGTGCTTTCGAAGCCTTGATTGGCATTGGTCATCTAAACGTGAGGTAGAATGGACGATATCACCATCTGGTTTTGAATACGGAACGATTATGAAAACAGTTTTTCTGGTTTTTCATGTCAGAATCAAAGAAGATTTGATTAATGAAAATGTGAAACTGCTCGGGGTTTTTTCGTCACATGAAAATGCGGAAGCACATGTGCAGAAAGTGAAAAGCAAGCCCGGTTTTTGCGATCATCCCCAAGGTTTTTCCATTGATGAACACATGATAGATCAAGGGAGTTGGTTGGAGGGTTTTGGGTGTGGTTTTTAATGATGAGCAAGTAGGGTGGGCAAATGTGATTTGCCCACCATTTTTTATGTACTCTCGTTTTGCTGAGAGACGTGCTGTATGCACATCACTTAAAGAATCGCTGATTTAGCATGGTACAATTCAGGCCTTCTTTTTGACTTAATTTACCTTGGCATTCATGAATTCTCAAACCACTTTCCAACTCGGCACTTTATATCTGATCCCCAATACGCTGGGCGTGTATGGCACGGACGGTGCGCAGGATACCTTGCGCGCGGTGTTGGCGCCGCAGGTGGTGGAAACGACCGCGCGTTTGCAACATTTTGTGGTGGAGACGGCGAAAGTGGCGCGGCAGTTTTTAAAAGCGGTAGGTACGCAGACGCCATTGCAGGAATTGCAGCTTACCGAGCTGAATGTGAAAACACCGGATGCGGCGGTGAAGGATATGCTCGCGCCGCTGTTGGCGGGGCATGATGTGGGTTTGCTCTCGGACGCCGGTTGTCCGGCAGTCGCTGATCCGGGCGCGCGCTTGGTCGAGGCGGCGCATGCGGCAGACGTGCGCGTGGTGCCGTTGGTCGGGCCATCGTCATTGCTGCTGGCGCTGATGGGAAGCGGTCTGAACGGGCAAAAATTCGCGTTTCACGGTTATTTGCCGATTGATGCGGCGGCGCGGCTGAAGGAGGTCAAGCGCTTGGAGTCTGAATCGAAAGCCCATGCGCAGACGCAGTTGTTCATCGAAACGCCGTACCGCAATATGCCGCTGTTGGACACTTTGCTCAAAACGTTAAATGCAAATACCCAACTGTGCGTCGCCGCTGATTTGACCTTGCCGTCTGAAACCATCCGTATGCACCGCGTTGGCGAGTGGCAAAAGCGTTTGAAACAGGGGCAGGGCTTGGAGCTGAATAAGCGTCCGAGTATCTTTTT
>CAZCYS010000093.1:1474-5424 GCA_964502825.1 uncultured Hydromonas sp.
ATTCTTTTTGATCATCGCATATTCTCATCCCGAGCACGATGGCTCGGGTATAATGTCGCCCTGTAATTAATTGAAATAATTGAATAATTTAGAGTTGATTGTGAAAAACATCGTTATTTTAATCTCGGGTGGCGGCAGTAATATGAAAGCCATCGTGCAGCACGCGCAACAGCAGGCGTGGGAGGCAAATGGTTTGGCGCGTATTGCCGCCGTGGTGAGTAATCGTGCGGATGCAGCTGGTTTGGCGTTTGCGCAGGAACAGGGCATTCCCACCGTGGTGCTCAGTCACAAGGATTTTGCCTCGCGAGAGGCGTATGATGCGGCATTGATGGCGAAAATGGATGCGTTTGCACCGGATTTGCTGGTGTTGGCGGGTTTCATGCGGATTTTGACGCCCGAATTCACAAATCACTATGCGCGCCGCATGTTCAACATTCATCCGTCGATTTTGCCCAATTTCAAAGGTCTGCACACGCACGAGCAGGCGCTTGCGGCGGGCGTGAAGGTACACGGTGCGACGGTACACGGTGTGACCGCCGAATTAGACCACGGGCCGATTGTGATGCAGTCAAGCGTGCCGGTGCTGGCCGATGATACGTCGGATACGCTGGCGGCGCGGGTGTTAAAGACCGAGCATCGGATGTATCCGCAGGTGGTGCAGTGGTTTGTTGAAGATGGTTTGATTTGGGATGAGGCGGGTATTCGCCTGCATCCGAAATTGGGCGCGCCGGCGCAGTGGGTGTTTGGCTAATCCACGTCTGTCAGTGTGGCGATACCGCATTTTGGCCACATTAATCCAGTATGATGCGAACCATTCGGGTGTGCCGTCAATCAGCGTCATCACCCATAGATATAGACGCAAATTCAAGCCATGGGCGCACCTATTTGGAGGATGGCGCCCCACTAAAAATAACGAAAGCAGAACATGACTGAAGCAAAGAAAAAATCCTACAGCAAAAAGCCGAGCAAAAAAGAACGCTTGGCCGCTGAACTGGCGCAAAAAGCCGCGAAAAAGCAAGAACAAGAGCGCGTGCAGTCCGGCGGCGTATTCGTGCGTGCCGATGGCGTGGCGGTGAGTGCCGTAGCGTTGGCTGCGCGGCGCCAGGCACTGGAAACCGCGTTGGCCGAGGCAAATGCGGGCGAGCCGACGTATGCCGAGCGTTACCCCGATTCGAGCGCCCGAAATAAACATTCGACTGGCAAAAACCCGCGCGGCAGATCAGGCAGTAAAACCGACGCCAGCCCGAGCATTCCGAAAATTGCCGCTTCGACCGAGGCGGGCAAGCGTTTGGCGCAATGTCTGTGGAGCGCGCAGGTGCTGTTGCTGGATGTGTTGCAATTTGAAACGGCGGCGGACAAACAGGTATCGAGTTTTTTACGCGCTCACAAGGAATTGGGCGCGCGCGACCGTCACATCGTGGCGGAGACGATTTATGCGATCTTGCGCCATCGCCGCGTGTTCGCGCATTTGGCGCAGTCCGGCTCGGGCGCGCTGGGGCGGCGTTTGGTCTTGCTCGGTGCGCAAAAAGTCGTGGATTTGCCGAGTTTGCAGGCGGCCATTACCGAGGAAGAATTCGTTTGGTTGCAAGAGGTGTTGAACGCGCCGGTGGATAGCCTGTCGGCAGCGGTGCGCAGCAATTTGCCCGATGAATGGTTCGAGGCGCTGGTCGCCGCGTATGGCGAGGAGCAAACTTTGCAACTGACCTCCGCCTTGAATCAGTCCGCGCCGCTGGATGTGCGCGTGAACACGATCAAGGCGAGCAAAGCCGAGGTCGTGCAGGCGTTTGAGCATGCAGGCATTGATGCGCTGCCCTGCGAAATGGCGCCGTTGGGCTTGCGTTTGCTGAAAAAACCGTCTTTGCAAAAATTGGATGTGTTCACCTCGGGTGCAATTGAGGTGCAGGATGAGGGCAGCCAATTGCTGACCCATTTGCTCGGGGCGAAACGTGGCGAGATGATCGCTGATTTCTGCGCGGGCGCGGGTGGTAAAACGTTGGCGATTGGCGCGATGATGCGCAACACGGGGCGACTGTATGCGTTTGACGTGGCGGCGCACCGTTTGGCCAAACTCAAACCGCGCTTGGCGCGCAGCGGTCTATCGAATGTGCAAACCATTGCCATCGAAAGCGAAAGAGATCAAAAAATCAAACGCTTGGCAGGTAAATTTGACCGCGTTCTGGTCGATGCACCGTGCAGTGGTTTGGGTACTTTGCGCCGCAATCCCGATTTGAAATGGCGCCATGGCGTGGACAGCGTGGCGCGCCTGAGTCAATTGCAGGGCAGCATCTTGCGCAGTGCGTCGCGTTTGGTTAAAGACGGCGGTACGCTGGTGTATGCGACCTGTAGTGTGTTGCCCGCTGAGAATCAGGACGTGGTGAATGCATTCTTGGCCGAGCATCCTGAGTTTGAGCGCGTGTCGGCGCGAGATTTATTGCTCGCGCAGAAAATTGATCTGCCGGAGGATGCCGAGCGTGAGGGTTATTTGCAGTTGTTGCCGCATTTACACCGTACCGATGGCTTTTTTGCCGCGTATTTGCGTAAACGCGTGGCCGACGTGAAAAAGGATTGAACATGCGTTGGGGCGCGGTGAAATACCTATTGATGGGATTTGCGCTGGCGGGCGTGGGCTTTGCTGTGGGTGCCAAGTGGCAGGGCAATGGCTTGGGCGCTGCCGATGTGTTCAATCAAACTGTGGTCAACCCAGCAGCGCCGCATGAAGCGACCCTCACGGTAGCAAAAAATGATGCGTCCCTCAGTTTGAATCCGAGGGAGGGAGCCGAATCTGCGACACCGTCCAGCGCGAATGTCGCACCCGCTGCATCGGCGCAATTGACGGTGTTATTTTCCCCCGAAGATCCGATTCAGCGTACCTTGATTGGAATGATCAACAACGCACAGCGCAATATTCTGGTGCAGGCGTACCTGCTCACCGATGACACGATCGCCAATGCCTTGATTCGAGCGCACAAACGCGGCGTGAATGTAGAGGTTTTGCTGGACGCGCAAATGGTCAGCAATGCGCGCGGTTCGGACGGGGTTCGCTTGTACGAGGCCGGTATTCCGGTGCGCCTGGAAACGCGTTATGAAAATGCGCACAACAAAATCATGATTTTCGATCACGATACGGCCAATGCCGCCGTGGTGACCGGCTCGTATAATTTCACCTACGGTGCTCAGCGCAGCAATGCGGAAAACGTGGTGATTATCCGCCAGTCGCCGACGGTGATTAAGCGCTATGTCGATAATTGGCGTGCACACGCCGCCGATGCGGTGGCGTATGCGGGCAATCCGGTATCGTGAGTTGACGTATGTCGAGTATTTGAATCACAAAAAACAGGGAGTTCCAACCATATGACAGGTATTGAACAAACATTGAGTAAACAAGCGCCAGCAGTGAACGGCGTGAACGAGCTGCTCGCACAAATTACCCCGACCTCCATGGCGGTGACGGCGTTAATCATTGTGCTCGGTTACGGTATTACTTGGTGGGTCAAACGAATTTTTAGTGAACGCGATTTGCAGCATAAAGTGCCGAATTGGGTCAATATTTTGATGCGCATGTTGCTGCCACTGCTGCTGTGGTTATTCGCGCATGTGGCGATGGAGGTTTATCATCAGCAGGAGCTTTCCGCCATCTGGTTTGAGTTCTTGGCGTGGTTGTTCGGTGCGTGGTTCATGATTCGGCTGTTTTTGTATGTAGTGCGTCGGGCGCTGCCTGCGGGTGCAGGCCGCTCTACCATCGAGCGCTCTGCCATGGTGTTCATCTGGGGCATCATGTTTCTCGATTACATCGGTAAATTAGACGGCGTATTGCGAAAACTCGACAGTTGGAGCGTGACGCTCGGTAAAAGCCATATCTCGGTGCTCGATTGCCTGACGCTGGTGTTGACCTTGATGGTACTGTGGCTGATCACACAGTGGCTATCGCATGAGATTGAAAATGCCTTGCT
>CAZCYS010000094.1:0-5423 GCA_964502825.1 uncultured Hydromonas sp.
GCGTGTCAATCAGTTGAGTCTGTCGCAAGAGGAGCTTGATAAGATCAAGCATCAGCGAGAGAAAGAAATAGACTCTAGTCTGACTAAGTTAAATAATGATATTTATCAGAATGAAAAAGGCTTGGGCGAAAACGATCGAGTATATCTTGTCGCGGCATCTATCATTGCAACATTAGGTATTCCAGGCAAAGTGTCTCCACTTGAAAAGAATGATTTGAAATCGTCTACAGAAAAGGGTAATACGGACGGTGAGATAGTCGTACGAAAAATCGAAGCTTTTTTAGGTGAAAAAGACCTGCCCAAAGAAAAGAAAGACCTAATTGTCAGAACGCTCACCAATACCTTAACTACCGACAATATTAATAAAGTACACAACGGCGAGTCTCAACTCAAGAGAGTGTTTGTGAAGATTGTCGATGATTTGGGTATTTATTATAAAATTGGTCTGACAACGGACTTCACGGGCAAGCTTTTCAATGAAATGTACTCGTGGCTCGGGTTTACGCAGGATAAGCTCAATGATGTTGTGCTGACGCCTTCGTATGTGGCCACTCTTTTGGTCAAACTTGCGCGCGTTAACAAAGACTCATATGTATGGGACTTTGCTACGGGTTCGGCGGGTCTGCTGGTGGCGGCAATGAACGAAATGCTCAATGATGCGAAAAACACCGTCAACTCGCCACAAGAGTTGGCTCAAAAAGAACTCAAAATTAAAGCCGAACAATTGCTGGGTTTAGAGTTGCTTTCCAGCGTCTATATGCTGGCGATCTTAAATATGATTTTGATGGGTGATGGCAGCTCAAACATCCTGAATAAAGACTCACTGACTGATTTTGATGGTTACTATGGCTTTGGGGAGACTCAAAACAAATTTCCAGCGGATGCATTCGTACTGAATCCGCCTTACTCAGCCAAAGGTAACGGCATGAGTTTTGTCGAAAAAGCCCTTGGAATGATGAATAAGGGATATGCGGCCATTATTATCCAAAACTCAGCAGGTACGGGTAAAGCGGTTGAATACAATCGCCGTATCTTGCAGAAGCACACATTGTTAGCCAGTATCAAAATGCCAATTGATTTATTTATTGGTAAGTCCAGTGTACAAACCCAGATTTACGTCTTTAAGGTCAATGAAAAGCACGAAAAAGACGAAATGGTGAAATTTATTGACTTCTCTAATGATGGCTATACACGCACCAATCGTAAAAAGGCGAGTAACAACCTCAAAGATACAGATCGTGCACGTGAACGCTACGAAGAGCTGGTTAACCTTGTGCGTTTTGGTAAAAGCAAGCTGAATATTTTTACAGCCAAAGAATATTACGAAGCCACCATTGATCCGTCCAATGGCGCGGATTGGAATCAAACAGCCCCTATTAATACCAAGCCGACATTGCAGGATTTTAAAAAAACAGTAAGTGATTACCTCGCCTGGGAAGTATCCAATCTATTAAAACAGCAAAGCAATGGAGATAATGGGCTGGGAAAGTAGATGCCCTGCTCAATGATAAGTTAAAGGCGGTTGAGTGGGGTGAGTATAAACTGGGTGAGTTGTTTGAAATAAAAGGAAATCCGCAACTAAATAAGGATAGTTTTACGTTTAGTGAAAATGGTAAATACCCATATTTCACAAGAACTGTATTTAATAATGGTATTGCAGGTTATGTTGATTATCTAAATGAAGAAAATAAAATTGCAGGTAATTGTTTGGCTGTTGGTATGATAGGAATGCAGTTTTTTTATATGGAAAATGACTTTTATGCTGGTCAATTTACCAAAAGGGCGATACCGAAATCATTTTTACTAACACAGCGAATTGCCCATTATTTCATTACTCTGTTGAATAAAAACCAGCTTGTTTATCAAAATGTCCTAGTTAGGGATTTTGAACAAGTGTTTAATAATACAAAAATTCAGCTTCCTATTAAACATGGTGAAATAGATTTCACCATTATGGAGGAGTTTATAGCAGAGCTAGAAGCTCAGCGTATAGCAGAGCTAGAAGCTTATTTGTCTGCTGCGGGTCTTAAGAGCTTTGAGCTGACTTTGGAAGAAGAGCAAGTATTGGAAAGTTTTAATCACGGCGAGTTGGTTTTTGCGGATTTTGCTTTCAGTACTGTTTTTAATCGAATTGTTCAGGGTCGGCGGTTAAAGAAAGATGATCAAGTGTCAGGCAATATTCCTTTTGTAATGGCGGGAATAACTAATACTGGTGTTGTGAATTACATCTCAAATCCAGTGAGTAGTTTCCCTCAAAACTCTATCACCATTGATATTTTTGGTAATACATTCTATCGAAATTATAGTTTTGGGGCAGGTGATGACACGGGTGTTTATTGGCATGATAAGCGTATATATTCTAAAGAAACGATGCTTTTTTTTACAGCTGCGATGTCTAAATCTCTCTACGGAAAATTTTCGTTTGGTAATAAGTTGAGGAGTTCTCAAAGTTTGAATTTCAATATGAGTCTCCCTGCCAAAGACCATGAGCCTGATGTAGCCCTCATGCAGACCTTTATTTCTGCCGTACAAAAATTGGTGATTAAAGATGTAGTGCATTACGCGGATCAAAAAATAGCGGCTACTAATCAAGTGGTTCAACGGCATTAGCTAGGTTAGGAATGTATGATCCAATACGTTTGATATTGCGTTTTTGTATCTCTTTTTTCTCCGCCGCCCTTTGTGACGCACATTGGGCGGCGTTTGTTTTATACTGCGGCTGTTAATCAATCTGAGGTGTTTATGTTTGCGACTTTGAAGCGTTTGCCGTCGGCGTGGTTGTTGTTGGTGCAGTTGGTGATGTTGATTTCTGCGCCGATTTTGAGCAGTAATACAGGCACGCACGCTTTTTCGTGGGTTTTGAGTGCATTGGCTTTGCTGTTGGTGGGCGTGGTGATTCGCAACAGTCCTATTTTCAATAGCGTTGGGTTTGTCTTGGTCGGTGCGGCTTTGGTGCTCTCGGCTCTGGTGGCGCTGGGGCATACCGAGTGGACGTTGTGGGCCAATATTGTTGAAGGTTTGGCGTATTTTTATGCAGCCTTTGGGATGATTTGGTATATGTTGGATGACCATGTGGTGACGCGCGATGAGCTATTTGCCGCAGCAGCGGTGTTTACTTTGTTGGTGTGGGGGTTTGCGTTTTTGTATTCGGCGTGTCAGTTGGTGTATCCGAATAGTTTTACGGCGGCGGTGAATAGTGAGCAACCACGCACGTGGCTGGAACTGTTGTTTTTGAGCTTTACCAGTATGAGCAGCACGGGTTTGGGTGATGTAATTCCGATTTCACCGCCAGCGCGTGTGATTGCCTCGATTCAGATGTTTTCGGGGGTGATGTATGTGGCGTTGATTGTGTCGCGTTTGGTCGGTCTGGTGGGTATGAAGAGATGACGAAGCAGGCGCAAACCATCCGTTTGCTGGGCATTGACCCGGGGCTGCGCTTTACGGGCTTCGGGGTGATTGATGTGTGCGGTCATGAGATGGTGTATGTGGCGAGCGGGGTGATTAAGGTGGCGGGTGAGGCGCTGCCGGAGCGTTTGCGCTCCTTGATCGACGGCGTGCATCAGGTGGTGGATGCGTATCATCCGCATGAGTCGGTGCTGGAGAAGGTGTTTGTGAATATCAATCCGCAGTCGACGCTGCTGCTTGGGCAGGCGCGCGGCGCGGCGATGAGTGCGCTGGTGATGAAGGATTTGTCGGTGCATGAGTACACGGCTTTGCAGTTGAAAAAGGCGGTGGTGGGGCATGGTAAGGCGAAAAAGGAGCAGGTGCAGGAGATGGTGGCGCGTTTGCTCGGTTTGCCGGCGAAACCGCAGGCGGATGCGGCGGATGCGTTGGCGGCGGCGATTTGTCATGCGCAGAATCGGGCGCAGTTGTTGTTGCTGGCTGAAAATGAGGCTTTGTCGGGTTTGGGTAAGCATGGTTTGGGTAAAAAGGGTGTTCGTATCAAGAATGGTCGGCTGGTGTCGTTATGAATGCGAGTGAGTCTGAGGCGGGGAAGAGTGTGGGTTTGACGGTGCAGCAGTGGATTTTGGATACGAATATTTGGTTGGATTGGTTTGTGTTTGCGCAGGCGGATGATGCGCCGGTGGTGCAATTGAAACGATTGATTGAACAAGGGCTTGATTCGCAGCAGCGCATTGTGATGACGCAGGCGATGTGGGATGAGTGGGTGGATGTGTTGGCGCGGCCGCAATTTGCGATTGAGCCTGAGCGACAGGCGCAGATTTTGGCGCAGACGCGTGCGCTGGTGACGTTGCTGGCGGATGTACCGCCGCCGTTTGAGCGGATTCGCTGCACGGATCGGGATGATCAGGTGTTTATTGATGCGGCTTTGGTGCACCGCGTGGATTGGCTGATTTCGAAGGATAAGCATTTATTGCGTCTGCGCAATCGGGCGCGTCAGTGGGGTGTGCGCGTGGTATCGCCGCAGGATTGGCTAAAATCGGTCACCGCAGGCGCCGCCGCGCCGCGTGCGTCTCGTTCGGCGGCCTGAGTGATGGTGGAATGTTATGGCGATGGATGAGTGCCTAAGGCTAATGGGGCGAATGGGGTTGCGCCAGTGGATGCGGTGGCTGATGCTGTTGTTGATGCTCGGTTTGAGCGGTTGCGCAAATCAATTTCCCGCAGGCATGACGCCGAAACCGTTGGCATACGGTGAGAGTTTGCCGCTTCAGCCGTCCGCGCCCTTGGTTCGATTGGTTTACGAGGCGCAAAAAAAGCATGAGCAATCGTCAGTGTCGCCGGCAAAACCCTCTAAAATAGCACTGAATAGTACGAGCTCATCGCCTGAGCCAACCCCGATTTCTGAACAGACACACAATATGGATGCACACACACTCAAGCTGCAACAGCCCTCGCCGGAGGATTCGGCGGTGTATCCGTTGTCGAATGGTGTGGAGGCGTTTGCTGCGCGCAGTGCGCTGATCAAGAACGCGCAATACAGCTTGGATTTGCAGTATTACAATATGGAGCGTGGTTTGAGCACGCGGCTGTTGCTGCGCGAGATCGTTTCGGCGGCGGAGCGTGGCGTGCGCGTGCGGGTGCTGCTGGATGATCGTGAGCAGTTGGGGCGCGACAAGGATATGTTGATTTTGAACGCGCATCCGAATATAGAGGTGCGGGTGTTCAATCCGATCAAAAAATTTCGCGCGAATCTGCTCACCCGCTGGACGGTATTTTTGTCCAATCTGAGTACCTTGCGTCGGCGCATGCACATCAAAATGTGGCTGGCCGATGGCGTGCTTGGCATCACCGGCGGGCGCAATTTGAGCGATAGATACTTCAATGCGGGCGAAGAGGATAATTTCTCGGACATGGATGTGTTGCTCGCAGGGCATGTGGTGGCCGATATGCAAAAGGGTTTTGATGTGTATTGGAACTCGAAACAGGTCATGGGCGTGGATGATTTCGATGCGAAATACCTC
>CAZCYS010000095.1:0-5350 GCA_964502825.1 uncultured Hydromonas sp.
GCGACGCGGTACGCCAACTGGACGAGTCCGGCGAAACCCGCGCCTTGGTCATCAGTTCAACCGGCAAACATTTTTGCGCCGGCATGTCGCTGGACGTGTTCGCCGGTCTGGGCGAAGCATTCAGCACGCAAACGCCACGCGCGCGTTTTGGCTTTCAAAACGCCTTGTCGCAGTTAATGGACTGCTTCAATGTGCTTGAGCAAGCACGCTTCCCCGTCATCTGCGCAGTTCAAGGCGGCTGTATCGGCGGCGGTTTGGACTTGGCCGCTGCCTGCGACATTCGCGTGTGCTCGGCAGATGCGTTTTTCTCGATTCAAGAAACGCAAATCGGTATGGTTGCGGATTTGGGCGTATTGCAACGCCTACCGAAAATGATGCCGCTCGGCGTGGTACGCGAAATGGCCTACACCAGCGAACGCATGCCCGCCGAACGCGCCTTGTCCGTTGGGCTGGTCAACGCCGTTCTGCCCGACCATGACGCGCTGCTCGCGCACGCACTCAAACTGGCGCGCCGCATCGCCACCCAATCGCCCGCCGCCGTCGCCGGCTGCAAAACCGCGATCAACCACGCGCGCGATCACGGCGTGACCGAATCACTGCAACACATGGCCGTGCTGCAAAGTGCGATTTTTGATCCGGCGGAAATGGCCGAAGCCGTCGCCGCGTGGCAAGGCAAACGCGACGGGCAATTTGCACCCTTGACACCGTTGGCCGATCTGTATCACGCCGCCGCAGCGCAATCCGACGCAACGCAAGCCTCGCCAACACCCGCAGCAACGCCGCAAGCAGTGCCACAAGCAACCCAACCGAGCTATTCAATCGAATCCACCGTCCAAGATTTGCTCGACTATGCGCCAGCAAGTGCCTTACTCGAACAGCACCTGCCGGGTTTTTCCACGCACCCGCAGCTTGCAATGGCAAAGTCCATGTCATTGACCACGGTGGCGAAATTTTCCGGCGGGATGATTACCGATGAACTGCTACAAAAAGTGGATGCCGCACTCAAGGCGCTGTAAATGGTTGCTGTAAAAAAGATAGCGTGATCTGCATGAAAGCCAAACAGACGGCAGAAACACTGGCTTTGCTGGGCTTGTGGCCCGTACTGCTGCCACAAGCGCTGTACACACACGCGGTCACGCCTCGCTTACCCGAACCGGACGGTGCGCGCGAGGGGCAATGCGGCGACAGCGCCAAACCGCCGCTGCGCCTGCTGATCGCGGGTGACTCCGCCGCAGCGGGCGTGGGCGTGGCGCATCAAGATCAAGGCTTGTGCGGACGACTGGTGAATGTCTTGGCCGATGACTTTCATCTGACGTGGCAACTGACCGCACAATCCGGTTACACCACGCCGGATTTACTGCGTCGGCTACACGACATCCCCGCACAAACATTCGATGTCGCCGTATTGTCCATGGGCGCGAACGACGTTCTCTCGCGCCGACGGTGTACCACGTGGATCGCGCAACAAACCGAGCTGATCGAATTGCTGCGCAGCCGTTTTGGCGTGCAGCACATTGTATTTTCCGCTGTGCCGCCGCTGCATGCGTTTCCGGCTTTGCCGCAACCCTTGCGCTGGTTTTTGGGACTGCGCGCGCAGAATTTCAACGCTGCGTTAGCCAATCTACTGCAAACCCATCCCGAGCATCAATTGTTTCAAATGCAATTTGTTCAAAGGGAAAGCGTGCTCGCATCAGATGGCTTTCACCCGGGCTGGGGCACGTATTTGTATTGGGGCTACGAGGTGGCACAGCGCATCAAGCGCTGGTATTCCAATTCAATCAACTGAACCGGCTTATTCTGCACGTATTGCACGCGCATTACGGCTTGATGGACATAAAAAAATCCCAGTCGTTTGACTGGGATTTTTTGAATTTGGTGCCGAGGGAGGGAATCGAACCCTCACTCCTTTCGGAACCGGATTTTGAGTCCGGCGCGTCTACCAATTCCACCACCTCGGCGTGAGATCGACATTATGCCGAATCTCCTATGCATGCGCAAGTGTTTTTTACAGAACTGTTACTTTTTCATCGCGCCGAACATCACTTTGCCCAGTTCCACGCCCCATTGATCGAAGCTGTTGATGTCCCACACCACGCCTTGCAGGAAGGTTTTGTGTTCGTACAAGGCAATCAACGCGCCCAGAGTGCGCGGCGATAGGGTGTTCAAATGCAGTCGCGAGCTTGGCTGATTGGCCGGAAAACGGCTGTAGGATGGTTTTTTCTCCCATTCGATGCGCAAACTGTCCGGCAGGGCGGCGATGCCATAGGCGAGCGCGTCCGATTGTGCTTGTGCAAACAACAGCAAATCGGCTTCGCGGCTGTCCCCTGCGTAAGCGGGCGGCAGGCTTGGTTCAATGCTGATGATGTCGAGCGGTACGCGCACACGCCCTTGGTGCAGCAGTTGGAAGAAGCTGTGCTGCGTGGTCGTCCCCAAACCGCCAAACAATACGGGTGCGGTGGCGTAATCAACCGGTTCGCCTTGTTTGTTGATGGATTTGCCGTTGGACTCCATTTCCAGTTGTTGCAAGTAGTCGGGCAGGTAGCGCAGACGCTCGGCATAGCTGATCACGCCGTGAACTTGCGCGCCATGGAAGTTGGTGTACCAGATGCCGAGCATGGCGAGCATGGCGGGCATGTTGTTGACAAACGGCGCGGTGAGGAAGTGTTCGTCCATTTCTTTGGCGCCATCGAGCAGTTGTTGGAACTGCTCCGTGCCTAAAGCAATGGCGATGGACAGGCCAATCGCCGACCAGAGCGAGAAGCGCCCACCGACCCATTCGGGCAGGGTGTAACAGCGTTCGGGCAAAATGCCCCATGCGCCGGCGGCCTGAGTGTTGTTGGAAGTAGCACAAAAATGCGCGTGTTTGACGCCTTGATCGTCAGTCATCGGTACGCCGTAGTGCGCGCACAGCCATGCGTGCGCAGAGGTCGCATTGACCTGCGTTTCCATGGTGGAGAAGCTTTTTGAGGACAGGATGAACAGGGTGGTTTCGGGGTCAACTTGATCCAAGACACGTTGCAGTTCAACCGGGTCAATATTCGCCACGAAATGTACGCGCGGCGTGGTGTTCTCTGCCAACGCATGGCAAATCAAACGCGGACCTAAATCAGAGCCGCCAATGCCGAGATTGACCACATCGGTGATGGCCTTGCCCGAGTGGCCAGTGATTTTGCCGGCACGCACCGCGTCGGCAAAGGCAAAAAAACGTTCGCGTGTCGCGGCAACTTCGCTCGGAATCGCACCATTCGTGCCTTGATACGAGCCGCGCAAAGCGACGTGCAGCACCGCACGATTCTCAGAGGTATTGATCGCTTCACCCTCAAACATGCGCTTTTGCCACGCACGCCACGCCTGCTCATTGAGCAATTGCTCAAACAACATCAGCGTCTCATCGGTGATGTGGTGACGCGAGTAGTCCAATTCGATTTGGCAGGTGCATATGCGGTAGCGATCAGGGCGCGTCGGATCCGATTGGCGCAATTGCTCCAAGCTGTGTTTTTTCAAATCGCGGTGGTGGGAGGTGAGGGTTGCCCAAGCGGCAGTTTGTGTGGGACTCATGAGACATCCTTTGGTTGACGGGTTGTGTGCAGTGCACAATAAAAACCAAAAATCTGTTATTTTTTATCCGCGCGCCGATGATAAAACGTGGGGAGTGAAACACTAAAAACATCGTGCCATCAACCCAATTCCGATAAGTAGCAGACGTGCTTTTTTCGCGTCTATTTTAGCGAAAAAAGCCTGCTCGCGCCCAGCTATCTGCACATGAAAAAAACCTGCGAGAAACAAATCGCAGGCTTTGTTGGCTAAAAACGCAAGAACAGCTTATTCAATGGCGCGTTTGCCATTGTCATGCGGCACTTCGATGCGTTTCTTTTTGTGTTTGGTGACCTGTTTGTCCAGCTTGTCCACCGCAAAATCAATCGCAGTGTAGAGGTCTGTTTGCGAATCCTCCGCATGAAAATCCTGCCCGTCCGAGCGTAAAAGCAATGAGGCTTTTTGAATGTGTTTTTCAACCGAGAAGATGGCTTTGATTTCCACCGCGCGATCAAAATGGTGTTTGACCCGCTCCAGTTTACCAACCAGATGTGCACGGATAGCCGGTGTGACTTCAACGTGATGGCCTGTAAGTTGTACGTTCATACGAACCTCCTTTGAATCAGCGAATCGTCCCGAATTTTCAGCACTCGAAGCGATCGCTTGTTGAAAAACCGTTGGGCGATGATGACAGAAACAACACCTCGCGCTTGCCCACAGGATACCACGATGTGACACGATGTGCCAGCGGTGTAGGCGCGCTTGTCCACAGCCAAGCACGGGGCATGTTGACAACATACAGGAAACAGCGACAAAATCAGGCAAAACCCTTCAAACTGTTCAAAAACCAGCCAAAAAACACGGTACAATCAATTCATTGAGCCGAAAAAATAAACCAAAAAAGCGTAAATAATGCTATATTGAGAAAATTTGGTGCATTGCACAAATAAAAATCCACAATATATCCACACAGGAGCAAACTTTATGAACAAACCTTGGCTCAGTCAATACGGCGATATTCCGGCTGAAATCAATATTCATCAATTCACCTCCATCGCCGCCATCTACGAAGACGCGTTTACCCGCTATCCCGAACGCCCCCTCGCGATGAGTATGGAAAAAACCCTGAGCTACACCGAGGTCAAAACTTATTCGGAACAAGTCGGCGCATGGCTGCAACAGCGCGGCCTGCAAAAGGGCGACCGCGTGGCGGTGATGATGCCCAACTGTCTGCAATACGTCGTGGCGGTTGCCGCGATTTTGCGCGCCGGTTTCTGTGTGGTGAATGTCAATCCGCTGTACACCACCGACGAATTGGCGCATCAGCTCAAAGACTCCGGCGCTAAAGCGATTTTCATTCTGGACAACTTTGCGGTGACGTTAGAGCACGCCTTGCCGCACCTGCCCGACATGCAACACATCATCGTCAGCAAAATGGGCGATTTTCTCGGTTTCAAAGGGCGCATTGTCGATTTCGTCTTGAAATACGTCAAAAAAATGATTCCGGCATGGAAAATTGACAACGCCATCTCATTCAAACAAGTACTGGCCGAGAGCCAAAATCTCGCCATGACGCCGGTCACCTTGACGCATGACGATTTGGCCTTTTTGCAATATACCGGCGGCACCACAGGCGTGGCCAAAGGTGCGATGCTCACGCACGGCAACCTCGTGGCCAACGTGTTGCAAATCACCGAATGGTGTAAAGCCGCGTTCGACGGCATGAGCGAACAGGAGCAGCCGGTCTTTTTACAGGCATTACCGCTGTACCATATTTTCGGCTTCACCGCCGGCGCGATGTACTGTATGCACATCG
>CAZCYS010000096.1:0-5300 GCA_964502825.1 uncultured Hydromonas sp.
TCTCCCAGCTTTCGCTGTTCCCAAGCGTCATTGAAGCCGGGGAAGCGTAATCTCGGCACTTGCCGCTTATTTTTTTCCACTTTTTTCTCCTTGAATGCGTTTCACCGCTTTATCAAAATCTGAGGTGATTTTTTGCTGTTTATTGAATGCCTGATATTCTCCCACCGCTCTTTGTGCTGCTTGCTTTTGGCTGATTTTGCCTTTGTGCGGCAGGATGTCGTAGCGGTTAAAGGCTAAGAAATCATCAATGCTTTTGGCAAAATCCTGCATCCCCAATAGATGTTCGTCTTCCAGCAGGCGCTCTACGTAATCGAAATAGGCGGATACGCTGCGTTCCAGTTTTTTAATTTCTAGCTCTGAAAGGTAGTTTTTGGCTACGACCACATCCGATTGCAGAATCCGCCCGTCGGGGGCATTTTTCCATGTGGTCAGCCCCATGTGGTTTTTTGACTGATCGGCGTGGGTGTAAACAATCTCTGCTGCGGTTTGCCCCGTAATAGCGTAATGGAATTTATTTTGCACGGTTGCGTAAAATTCTTGGGTAATGCTTGCGTTTTTGTCGTAATCATAAGAAATTTCGGCAAAAACATCGGTGATCTGCTGCCAAATACGGCGTTCGCTGGCTCGAATGGAGCGGACGGTTTCCAGCAAGTCGCGGAAATAGTCTTTGCCAAAAGCATTTTCTCCCCGCTTCATCCTTTCGGCATCAATTACAAAGCCTTTTTGGATATAGTCTTTTAAAATGCTGGTTGCCCAAATGCGAAATTTGGTGGCTTTTTGGGAATTAACGCGGTAGCCGACGGAAATAATGGCATCAAGGTTGTAGTGTTCAATTTCCCGCGTAACCTGTCTGCTGCCTTCTTGACGAACTATTCGGAATTTCCGAATAGTTGGATTTTGTTCTAACTCGCCACTTTCAAAGATATTTTTCAAGTGTTCGTTAATGGTCGGCACGCTGACAGAAAACAATTCGGCAATACTTTTTTGGGTCGCCCAAAGGGTTTCATCTTGAACCAATACCTCCGTCTGCCCGCCCTCATCATAAATCAGAAACTGTATTTCATTCATGGCTTGCTCCTCATTGGTTTTCTGCCATTTGGTCAGCCAGTCGGTAGATAGCCTGACGCAAGTCGTTGCGGTAGCGGATTTTGTTTAAATCGCGGATTTCCGGCTCGCGCGCCAGTATGCGGTAGTTTTTGCCGGCTTCGGTGATCAGGTCGCGCAGTTGACCGGTGTTGTCCAAATCTTGCATGCCGTATTGGTGGCGGGAAAACATTTCGCGCATTTGGGTGCTGTTGATGATGTCGGTAATGCCCCATTTCACCCTAAAATCAATCAGGATATGGTCGAGTATGACATTATTGGCTGCCTGAATAATGCTGTTGCTTTCGGTCAAGTTTTCAACCGGGTAGTGCTCTGCCTGATAGCTGCCGTTATAGATGGCGGTGGCGGCATTGGTGATTTCTTTGGCATAGCTGCGGTCTTCCAGCCCGCTGGCAAAGCGGTTGATGTCTTCACGGGTTTGGGCGGCGGCTTCCATTTTTTGCTCGTGTACTTCGTTCAGCAGGCGCGTTACCAGTTCGGTGAGGTAGTCGTAGTCGATTTTCACGTCTTTGACATGGGTCATGCGCAATTCGATTTGGCGCAGCGGGATTTTTTGGGTGGCGGCCAGGTGTGCTTTTAGCTCGTTCGCCAGCACGGTGGTGAGCATGGTTTCCTGCTCGGTACTCATGCCTAATTGTGCTAATAATACCTCAGGCTTATCATAATCAAAGCCTGATTCATCCTCATTCTCCTCTGGATTATATTGTTTAAGTTTAGACATACCATTGTTATAGGCGCGTAGTAAATCCACCATATGATCTTTATCTTTTTCAGAAGGAGGTAATTCTTGAAAGCCTTTGGTCAATACGTCCAATTTTGCGACAACCGCCTTGACTTCGGCAAGCATATCTTTAAATGGTTTGGCTAATACGTTTTCGCCACCATCCTCAATCGGTTTATCTCTTAAATCCGCTGACTTTATGTTGGCATAGATGGCAAGGGCATTATTCATCAGCTTTTCGTTTTGCGCCGGCCAGCGGTAATTGACGATGCGTCCCCACGGCTTTTCTTTCATGTCGGCAATACGGTTGGTGCGCGAATAAGCCTGTATCAGCCCGGCACCTTTCAAGGTGCGGTCCACATAAAGCGTATTTAACTCGGGCGCATCGAAACCGGTGAGCAACTGGTCGACCACAATCACCAAGTCAAGAAAGTTTTTATCAGCGGCGGATTTGTTCAGACGGCTGGTGACATCTTGGGTGTAGCCTATTACATCATCCATGCCGAATTGGGTGCCAAATGCGTGATTATATTCTTGCATGGCGTAGTGCAACCCTTGATTATTCGCCAACATGCCGTCGTTATTGCTGCCGTTGTCGCTGAAAGTAACGGCAACTTTGAGGGTGGGCAAACCTGCGGCTTTGCGCTCTTGATTGACGCGCTGGAATTCGCGGAAATACATCATCGCCATCGGTGTGCTGGCCTTGCCGCCGCCCACATGGGTGGTGAACAGGGCGTTGTATTTGCCGTCATTGGAGCGGTTGCGCCAGTTTTTGAAAATATCGGCCACCACTAGGCGCACATGCTCGATGTTTTCATCGTAGAAGCTCGGTTCCACGGCATCATCCATGTCTTCTTGGGTGAGGTTGTCGATTTTTTGGCGGATTTGTTCTTCCGTCCAATTCGGATAACGTTCACGATAAAAAGCAGGCAGGTATTGGGTTTTCATCTGCTCTTCGTCGATGGTAGTTTCAAAATCCACCTTAAAACCGAGCACATTGCGGTCGGCAATGGCTTCGCGGATGGTGTAGGCGTGCAGCAGCGGGCCGAAAATATCTTCGGTGCGTAGGCCGGTGGTGGTGTCGTCAAACATAGGCGTGCCGGTGTAGCCTATCCAGGCAGCGCGTTTGAAGGCTGCCTGAATGGCCTTGAAACTGTCGCCGCCGGTGGAGCGGTGGGCTTCATCTACAATAAAGACGATGTTTTTATCGGGTGCCTGAAAATACTTGCGCTTGATTAAAGTGTCCAGCTTTTGCACCGAAGTAACGATAATGTCGTTGCCACGGCTTTTCAGTTTGCGGCTTAAATCGGTGGTGGTGTGCGTGCTCTTCACCACGCCGCTTTGGGCGACATCGGCAATATCGCCATCAGGATCGTAGGCTTGGTAGTTTTCGCTGGTTTGGCGGGTGAGCGCGATCCGATCCACCACAAATACCACTTTGTCGACATGTGGCATGCGGCTGGCGAGCCAAGCGGTTTTGAAGCTGGTGATGGTTTTGCCCGAGCCGGTGGTGTGCCAAATATAGCCCACTTTGTTGCTGCCGAATTCAAAGTCAACCTGTTTCAGACGGCTGATGATGTTTTGGGTGGCATACACTTGATACGGACGCATCACTTTGAGCGCCTGCTTGTTTTTGGTGCCATCCAAAATCATGTAATTAGTGGCCATTTGGTGTGCCATCGGGATGCTCAACATGGCATCGGCAAAGGTTTTCCAGTCGCGCACAATGGCGTTGTCGCGGTTTTGCCAATTGAAGGCGAAGTCTTTGTTGAATTTGTCGGCAGTGGTGTTAGCCATGTACTTGACGTTGTTGGGCGTGATGGCCACCAGGATTTGCAAGGTGGAAAAGATGTCGCGATACTGGTTTTCATCGATGTATTGGTGCATCTGGTTGAGTGCCTCGTTCACATCGCGGGTGTCGCGCTTCTCTTCAATCTGAATCACCGGCAGCCCGTTAATCAGCAAGGTGGTGTCGAAAATGCGGTTTTGCTTACCAATGATTTTGGCCGGGCGGCGGATTTGGTTGACCACCTGATAAACAGTGTCACCCGCGCCGACTTGCTTTTGGTCGAACACGGTAAGAAACACATGGCGGCCATCGTCCAGATCGATTTCAATTTGTGACACGCCGTTTAAGCCGTAGAGAAATTGCCCCGCCAGATAGGGCGTGTGCAGCTCGGAAATAATCTTTTTCACTTGGTTGAATTCCACCACGCTCAAAGGATAATCCAACGTATTTTGATTGTGTTGTTCCAAAATGGCTTTGAAATTCGCCCACAAATCATCGGTGGTTTTGATTTCGGGATGATGGCGCCAGCGTTTGGTGGTATAGATATAATCCGCCGCCTGTTCGGCTACAGCGTGGCCGCCTGTTGCATGATGATTACGATGGCTAATCACCCCGCTGCTCAAATATTGGATCAGCTCGGATTCAAATTGCTGTTCATTCATAATTCACCACCCTTTCAATTAGCCCTAATGTGATTTTGGTTTCTTGCGTCGCCACTCGGTTTTTCAATGCCTGCAACCGCAGCTGCATGATGTACACCTGACCGATGATTTTTTGTTTTTCCAATGGCGGCAAGGCGTTGATTTGCAGATTCTTCAGTTGCGCCAAGGTGTATTTCAGCACGCTGGAACCTTGCAAGCCCGCCGCCCATTGCCTTTTAATGTGCTGGTCCTCATTGAGCAGATACAGCAAAAATTGCTTATCCAGCTGCTTGCCGGGGGTGAGCTTGATGTAGTTTTGCGTTTGGATATAATCTTGATGATGGCGGCTCACTATTGCCGCAGTGCCGGAAATCAGGCTGAACACGAGATCCCCCGCCGCCAGCGTACAAACCTTATTCCAAGTGGCTACGGTTTTGATATCCGTATAGACAGGCTCGATGCCAGATAAATCGGCATTCAGATGATGCTGCGCATACCAGACATAACGAGGCGCCTGCTGATCGGGCGACTCTACCACTCGGAATTGAGGCGAGCCGCTGGCAAATCGAACCAATTTTTCCAGCTTTTCCATAAATAATTCCTTTTGTGATTTTTTTAAATCACATAAAATTTCCCATATCATAAGCTGATATGCTTATTCTTGCAATATAATTTTGTGATTTCTATAAATTACATTTTTTTGTTTTAAAAATGCAAATAAAGGCCGTCTGAAATCTTTAGGCGGCCTTTATTTGCACTATGGATTTATTGGATTAGGTCTATTTTACATATGCGTTCTGTCCAAGACTGAAATACCGCTTAATCAAAACAAATCCGGCTCAAACAAATCGCCCTGCTCATGTTGTAATGTGACGGTACGCCGCACATCCAGCGTGAGGTCTGATTTCACCGTACAACAGCACGGTAATACCTCATCATAGCCGATGAAGGCCAGCGGCAGGTCGGCGTAATCGACCGAGCCGGAGAGCAGTTTCACCCGACAACTACCGCAGTAACCCGCACGGCATTGATACTCGACCTCATG
>CAZCYS010000097.1:0-5077 GCA_964502825.1 uncultured Hydromonas sp.
GGGCACAAGGCTTTGGCGGTGAATTTGTCCGATTTGGCCGCGATGGGCGCAGATCCGATTGGCTTTACGCTGTCAATTGGCCTGCCGAGCGTGGACGAGGCGTGGTTGGCGGGATTCACCGAGGGCTTGTTCGCTTTGTCCGAGCGGTTTCAGTGTCCGCTCATCGGCGGCGATACCACACGCAGTCCGGTTTTGGTCATCAATGTGACGGTGTTTGGTCAAGTGCCGACGGGTCAGGCGATCACACGCAGCGGCGCACGCGTGGGGGACGGCATTTACGTCACCGGCGAGTTAGGTGCGCCGGCGTATGCGCTGGATGTGTTGCACGAGCAGGCTTCGGCAACTGACTTGGTTGATTTGGCATTGGCGCAGGCGCGTTTGGAGCGGCCGACACCGCGTGTGGCGTTTGGACAAGGCTTGCGCGGCGTGGCGAGCAGCATGCTGGATCTGAGCGATGGGCTGGCCGGTGATTTGCGACATATTTTGACGGCTTCCGGCGTAGCGGCGCGGCTGGATGTGGACGCTTTACCGCTGCATTCGGCGTTGCGCGGTGTGCCGAAAGTGCAGGCGTGGCGCTATGCGCTCAGCGGCGGTGACGAGTATGAACTGTGTTTTACCGCGCCAAAAGATGTGCCTGCGGTGCAATCTGCGTTACAATCTTTAGCCCAAACGCAGGGACTGCGCGTGACTTGCATCGGTAAAGTGCTTGCTTCGCAGGCGCAAACCGAGCCGATGGTGTGGCAATCGCAGGATGTGGCGGCGTTGACAGAATTTTTGAGTGGTGCGCCCGTCTCGGGCTTTCGCCATTTTTGATGGGTAGTAAAGGATTAGTGATGCAACAAACACGTTTTCAATGGATGTTGATTCATCCGGCGCATATGATCGCTCAAGGCATGGGGTCGGGCTTGCTGCATCCGGCCTCGGGTACTTGGGGTACTTTGGTCAGTTGGGTGTTTTTTGTGTTTTTAAATCAAACGTTTATCCAGTGGTCGTGGATGTGGTGGCTGATTTTGGCAGTCTCGTTTCCGATTGGCGTTTGGGCCTGCGGTGTGACCGGCAAGCAAATGGGCGTGCAGGATGATTCGTCGATTGTGTTCGATGAAATTTGGGCGTTTTGGCTGGTGCTGGCGATGCTTTCGCCAATGCATTTTAGTTTTTTGGAGCAGTCGATTGCGTTTGGTCTGTTTCGCCTGTTTGATATTTGGAAGCCGTATCCGATTCGCCAAGTGGATGCGCTGGTTAAAGGCGGCTTCGGCGTGATGATTGATGATGTATTGGCGGCCTTGTATACCTTGCTGGTGTTTGCGGTCGGCGTGCAACTGTATCAGTGGTTCATTCGATAAATAGGGTGTACGATGAATGCGTCCGTGACCACTTTGGTGCTGCTGTTGGCGGAACGTCTGCGTGCGTTGAACTGGCGCATGGCGACGGCGGAGTCGTGTACGGGCGGCGGCATTGGTTACTACTTGACTGAGTTGGCGGGCGCATCCGATTGGTTCGCCGGTGGGATTTTGGCGTATAGCAATGCGGTCAAGCAGGATGCGCTGGGCGTGTCGGCAGAAACCCTGTTGACGCAGGGCGCGGTCAGTGAAACCACGGTGGCGCAGATGGCCGATGGTGTGTTTCGTTTGATGCGCACCGATTGTGTCGTTGCGGTCAGTGGCATCGCGGGACCGAGCGGCGGCACAGCGGATAAACCGGTGGGTATGGTGTGCTTTGCGTGGGCGTGGCGCGATGAAATCGGCAACACGCATGTGCGCACGCACAGCGCGCAATTCGTCGGCAATCGCAGCGAGGTGCGGATGCAAACGGTGTTGCGTGCGCTCGAAGGGCTGATTGAGTTGTGTGCGCAGGTGCAAAAAAGGCGGCCTGTGCCTGATGATTTGATGGCTCTGCGCGCCACGCATTGGGTGTGAGCGATGAGTCAGCCGAGTTGTCGCATGGGCTGTGCGGCGTGCTGCATCGCGCCGTCGATTTCCTCCGCCATACCCGATATGCCGTACGGTAAACCGGCGGGCGTGTCGTGCGTTCAATTGGATGAACGCGGGCTGTGCCGAATTTTTGGTGATCCGCGCCGCCCGAAAGTGTGTGGTAGCTTGCAGCCGAGTGCCGCCATGTGTGGCGAGTTCAACGATGTGGCGGCGACACGCGAGCACGCATTGCGCTATTTGAGCGAATTGGAACAACTGACACGAATTTGATGGAACAAGACATGAAACATATGAATCGTATGATCGCTTGGTTGGCGCAGGCGCGTCGTTGGTGGGCTTTGTTGCTACTCTCTCTGGGCGTGTTGGCGACGGTTTCGGCTTGCGGCTTTTTGTCCTCGCCGAAAACCATTTACGTCAATCAGAGTATTTTGCAGTCCGCGACCAACAAAAAATGGGATGTTATTTCCAAAACCATGCGCGAGAACGGGCTGAATGCGGAGCAACCGCAAATCATTTTGATGCCGGACAAACAACGCATCGGTGCAAAATTTATCGCCACGGTGGACACGGGGCTGGGCATGAACATCAGCGGTGATATGCAGATGTCGGGTGTGCCGGAGTACAGTCGAGAACTGCAAGCGATTGTTTTAAAAGACTTTACGGTGGACTCGTTCAATGCCAAACACGTTCCGGCGATACTGGACAATGTGGTGCGTGGCATGGTGCAGCGCACCGTGGGCAAGAAATTCGGCTTGAATCTGCCGATCTACACCCTCACGCCTGAGCAATTGTCCTTTGCGGGCAAAGAGTGGGTGCCTGAAAAAATGGTGATTGAGCAGGAGCGCCTGTCGATCACGCTGCAACCGCATGACAAACCCTAATATTCGATTCGTCAAGAACGCATTGGTCGCTCATTGACCAATCTACCTCCTTCATCCAGCGGCAACTGAGCTTGCCGCATTTTTGTGCAGTGATTGTATGCCAACACCTATTTTAATGGCCTTGTATCTCGCCGCCGCTTGGGGCGGCTCGTTTTTATTCATGCGCGCGAGTGCGCCGGTATTTGGTGCTGTGCCGCTGATTTTTATCCGCGTGGTGTTGGCAGGGCTGATTTTATTGCCGCTGATGTGGGCGCAGGGCGGGATGCGCATTTGGCGGGAAAATTGGTTGCGCATTGCGATCGTAGGCAGCCTGATCACGGCGATTCCCTTTTGTATGCTGTCGTGGGCGACACTCAGTCTGTCGGCGGGTGTGACTTCGGTGTTGAATGCGACCACGCCGCTGATGGCCGCACTGTGGGCGATTGCCCTGATCGGTGAGAAAATGACGTTGCGGCGGGCGCTGGGTTTGGCGCTGGGCTTGGTCGGCGTGTTGATTTTGACGCTGGGGCAGGGCAAGGGTTTTCATGTGCAGGACGCGGTATTGCCGGTGTTGGCGTCGTTGTTCGCGACTGCGTGCTACGGTTGGTCCACGCACATGTCGCGCATTTGGCTGGCGCATGTGCCGCCGCTGGTGATGAGCTGTGCCGGTTTGCTCAGTGGCGCGGTGGTTCTCACGCCGCTGGCGTGGTGGTTGTGGCCGAATCATGCGATTGCGCCTTCGGCGTGGGGGATGGCTTTGGGCTTGGCCGTTTTTAGCACGGCGATTGCGTATTTGGTGTTTTACCGTTTGATTGCGCTGTGGGGCGCGACCAAAACCACGTCGGTGACGTATTTGGTTCCGGTGTTCGGTATGCTGTGGGGCTGGTTATTTTTGCGCGAGCCGATTACCCTGACCATGATTTTGGGCGGCTTGGTGATTATCTCGGGGGTGATGGTGCTCAACAGCGGCAAGCGGATTCAGCCAGTCGCACGCTAATGCGCTCCATAAGCGACTTGTGCCTTTGATGGGGGCGTGGTAGAATCCGCGCCGTCATTCGGGAGTAGCCTCTCTTTTTCTACGATTTTTCTAAAAAGATACCCATGTCAACATACTTGCGAACACATCGCATGGCATGGGTGATTCTCTGACTCGAATTGGGCAAGACTTATGACCATGTAATCGCTTTTGATCGGAGGCGATTGCGTGGTCATTTATTTTTTGTCCGATCGGAGTTTTCTCATGGAACAGCAAGCTTTTATTGTATCGACCAGCGTGGTGGCTTTGGCCGAAATGGGGGACAAAACGCAGTTGTTGTCGCTGATTTTGGCCGCCCGTTACCGTAAACCCATGCCGATTGTGCTCGGTATTTTGGTGGCGACTTTGCTCAATCATGCGATCGCCGGTGCTTTGGGCGCATGGTTGTCCAGCTTGATGCGCCCCGAGGTGCTGAACTGGGTGATGGCGGCGGCGTTCATCGCAATGGGGTTGTGGATTTTGGTGCCGGACAAATTGGATGAGGATGATGTTGCCGTGCCAAAACAGCAAATGGGTGTGTTTTTTGCCACAGTGGTCGCATTTTTTTTGGCGGAGATGGGCGACAAAACGCAATTTGCAACGATTGCCTTGGCGGCGCAATATTCGGACGTGTTGTCCGTGGTTTTGGGCACGACCTTGGGCATGATGATGGCCAATGCGCCCGCCGTGTACCTCGGTAATCGCTTTGCACAACGCCTGCCTACGAAAATTATCCACATGATCGCGGCAATTATTTTCATCGCCATCGGGGTGTTGACCGCGGTCAAAGCGTGGCTGTAAATCTGCGCCAATCGTCTTAAATACCATCAAAATTCGGCCCTCAAAAACGAACGTTCATGCGGTTTATTTTTATAAATCAATGACTTATATGTGTTATATTCTTTTCTGTCAAAAATGACAGAAGGAGGATTGAAGATGAGTCAAACGCGAGTGGGTGCGATGTTACCTGCGCAACCTGTGGCAGAGGATGCACCGTTACCGTCGCGCAAGGTGTTGCGTTCTTGGTTGTTGGATTTGGCCGAGAAAACCACGGCACTACCGATTGTTTTGTTGGTGGTGGATTACATTATTTACGGCGTATTGATTGCAGCGGCGATTGCCGCACCGCATTGGTCACTGCGTCTGTTGGCGGGGTTGGTCGCCGGTTTTTGGATTGGCCGCCTGTTCGTGATCGGCCACGATGCCTGCCATCAAGCCTATACACCCGATAAAAAGCTCAATAAATGGCTGGGGCGCATTGCCTTTTTGCC
>CAZCYS010000098.1:0-5074 GCA_964502825.1 uncultured Hydromonas sp.
CATTAGGTCTTGATTTTGCCGGCTGGATGAAATTGGGTTTGCCGATGATGTTGGTCATTTTACCGGCCATGATTGCGGTGATGTATCTGGTTTTGCGTCCTAATTTGAATCAGCCCATGAGCTTGGAAAAGGAATATATTCCTTGGACATTACCGCGTGTTTTGACCATGATCGTATTCGTTTGCACTGCCGCCGCATGGATTTTTGGTACGAAGCTCAAGGACACATTCGGAATCACAAATCCGGACACTTGGGTTGCCGTCACCGCAGCCATTGTGATCGTGTTGTTGGGTTTGGCCAATTGGAAACAAATTGCGGACAATACCGACTGGGGGATTTTGTTCCTGTTCGGCGGTGGTATTGCCTTGAGCGCCATTCTCAGCCGCTCGGGTGCTTCTGCGGTTTTGGGCGCTCAAGTGGCAAACTCATTTGTGTTGGCGCATCCGTTCATCGTGGTTTTAGCCAGTGCGGCGTTCATTGTCTTTTTGACAGAGTTCACCAGTAACACGGCCTCGGCTGCGCTGCTGGTACCGATTTTTGCCGCGATTGCACCACAGCTCGGAGTTCCACAAGAAGCTTTGGTCATGGTGATTGCGCTGGGTGCATCGTGTGCGTTCATGCTGCCGGTGGCCACGCCGCCGAATGCGATTGTATTTGGCACGGGGCTGATTCGTCAGCAGGAAATGATCCGCGTCGGTGTGGTGCTCAACGTGATTTGCGTGGGCTTGATCGGCGGCTGGGCGTATTTGTTCCTGCTATAAATCATTGAGCCGTAAGCAAAAAGCCTGCATACAGCAGGCTTTTTTAATATGCGTGGCGCAATGAATATCAGGAAAACTCAGGGCTTTTTGTATTCCGCGTAAACCGCCTGGTATACGCCACCAAAAAAAGTGCGCTTACGCCAAACGAAGCGATTGGCCAGCTCAGGATCGGCAAAGTCTTTGATTTCTTTGTGCCACAGGGCTTCCGCGAATGGCTCTAACTTGGCATTGACCCAACGCAACAGCCAACCGACCGGATTCCAAGAAGCAGGGCGGTGGTAGTCCACAAACACGAGTTGACCATTGGGCTGAATGGATTGCAGCATTTGGTTGAGAATTTCAGTTTTTTTATCGTCCGGCACTTCGTGCAACAGGAAGAAACTACAGGTTAAATCGTAGTCTTTACCTGTCCACTGCGCCGCATCAATGTGGTGAATCGCAGCCTGCGGCAGATGACCGATTTTGCGTTTGGTGTGGTTGATCTGAATCGTGGCGATATCCGTGATGTCAAACTGTCCGTTCGATCCGACTTTTTCCGCGGCATCAATCACCAAATTACCGTACACATGGGCTACTTGCCAAACACGCATTCCGGGTTGAATATGATCTATATACGCTCGTTTCAGTCGAGGGCCATTGCCAAACAATAGGACATTAAATACCAGCTCGCGATCCAAGCGTTCAACATTGCGCTCGTTGACATAAGCCCAATTGTAGACCTCGTCCAGATATTCGGGTAATTGCTCTGAAGAGGAGGGCGATGAACTAACGGGAGTTGCCTTGGGATTTGCTTTGTTGTGATGCTCTGCGGAGGTTATTTCGGATGTTATATTTTGCACGTTGACCTCACCTTTATTATTTAGATTAAATAAGCAAAATGGCTAGAATAGCTTGGAGAATTATAGCAATTTTGGCGAACCTGATGATAGCAGGAATAGAGAATTAATCTTTTCCATTATTATAATTGAGCATGCTGTTTTGGGGTTAACATAAATAATGAAAATTCATGAGAAATACCTCAATAGATAAAAATTTTTAGAAATATTTTTATAGTAAAACGGTTTCACGCAGTTGATTTACCGCTCGGACATGCTGAGCGATACTTTCTGGCGCTACTCTGGGCTTGGCAATATTTTGCATGCGCATGGTGTGTTGCAGGTAACGGTAGTGACGATAAGCGTCACCACATTGTTTAGCCAACGCCGCATCAATCAAGTCTGCATGGCCCGCTCGTTCGAGCAGGGCGATGTTGCCTTTGTTATCGAGCAACTCAGGATGCCGGTTGGAATAGCCCAAAACCAAGGCCTGTACACAAAATTCAATATCCACCATGCCGCCCGAGTCGTATTTCAGATCAAACAGCTCGGTTGGGTTCGGATGTCCGGCCTGTAATTTATCGCGCATAGACGAAATTTCCGCCCGAACTTTTTGAATATCACGCTCTGCGGATAAAATCGAGCGACGGCAGTCTTCAAACCACGCGCCAATGTCCACATCGCCCGCACAATAGCGCGCCCGCGTAAGCGCCTGATGTTCCCAGAACCAAGCGGATTCACGCTGGTATTGTTCAAACATTTTGGTACTGACGACCATCAAGCCACTATCGCCATTCGGACGCAAACGGTAGTCGGTATCAAACAGCACACCGGCGCCGGTCGGCGCAGTGAGCCAGTTGTTCAGCCGCTGCGCAAAGCGGCTGTATACCTCCAGCGCCTCTTGCGCCGGATCATCAAATACGAACACCAAGTCCAAATCCGAGGCATAACCCATCTCTTTACCACCCAATTTGCCGTAGGCAATGATGGCAAATTTCGGCACATCGCGGTGTTTTTTCGCAAACGCATCCCAGCAATGATACAAGGCCGCATTCAGCATTACGTCGGTCAAATCGGACAGGTGATCGGCCAATTGTTCCACCGTCCACAAACCGTCCAACTCCTGCACCAGCAAGCGAAACACTTGGCTGTGGTGGTTTTCGCGCAAAATATCCATTTGCCGTTCCACATCCGGTTTGCCATCGTGGTGTTTGGCATGATTGAGCAACTGATTCAGGTGCGTTTGGAGCGCAGGCCAATCGGGTGCGCGGTGCAGTTGTTCAACGTTGAGCAACTCATCCAGCAAAATGGGGTGCGCCGTCAGATAGTCGGCGACAAAGCGCGAACTGGCCAGCAGCTCGACCAAGCGTTCCAAAGCCTTTGGGTACTCGATCAATAGCGCCAAATAGCTGCTTCTGCGGCTAATTGCATCTAAAAAGTTCCAAATTCGTTGCAGCCACTCCATCGGAATAATTTGATTGGGATAGCGATTAACCAAAATCTGCGCGCTCGCGTTGACCAACTGCTTGTAGCGAATCAAGCTACGCTCGGGCAATTGATTTTGACGCGGATTCGTTTCCATGCGTGCATAGACGTCGCTGATCTCCTGCGGCGAGTCAAAGCGCGCCCACAGCGCCGCCCAGTCATCATTTTGCGGGTCAGCAGACTGCCGCGCGCTCAATGAGCGCTCATCCGGCGATTGCTCCGGCGCCGCGTCAAACAGGGCGTTAAAATGGCGCATCACATTCGCCTGCCCGCTGCGCAGGCGTTGTTCCAATTGAGTCCAATCATCAAAACACATGGCGCGGGCAATGCGTTCGCGCAGCTCCGGCTCCACAGGAATTTGCTGCGTCTGCGCATCGTTCAAATACTGAATCCGATGCTCCAAATGACGCAAAAATACATAATGCTCGCGCAGTTGACGCATGGCTGCGTCATCCATCAAGCCCGTTTTAGACAGCTCGGGCAGGGCAGTCAAAGTCGCTTTTTGTTGCAAATTGGGTAAGCGCGCGCCTTTAATGATCTGCGGCAATTGCACGCTGAATTCAATCTCTCGAATCCCACCCGAACCGATTTTAATGTCCTCAGATTCAGGATGTTTCGCCGCTCGGCTTTCCGCCTTCGCACGAATTTTATGGTGAACATCGCGCAGGGCATCAATCGCGTCGTAATCCAAATAGCGTCGGAATACGAACGGCGTGACCACTTGCTCCAGCAAATACGAATGCGAAGAAGGGTTCATCAAACGACTTTTCAGCCAGACAAAACGCTCCCATGTGCGCGCCTGCGTGAATAAATACTTCTCCAACGTACTCAAACTCACGCACAGCGCACCTGAAGCACCATTTGGGCGCAGACGCATATCGACGCGAAACACAAAGCCGAATTCATTAACATCATCCAACAGCTTGATCATGCGGCGACCCAAACGGTCAAAAAACTCGCCATGCGAGAGGGCGCGGACGCGTTGTCCCTCAATCGTCGGAACGGTTTCCCCCTCATGTTCAAACACAAACACCAAATCCATGTCCGACGAAACATTCAACTCGCGCCCGGAGAGTTTTCCCATGCCCATGACCCACAAAGGCATCGCGGCACCGGTTGAATCCGACCGAGGTTCACCATGAATCTCCGTCAAAGCACGGTACGCCACATCCAAAGCACTTAACGTAGACGCATCGGCCAGCGCGCTGACTGTTTGCGTAATCACATCCAAAGTCTGCTCAGTCGGCGGGTTTGACAAATCAAACTCCATCATCGCCAACATGACCAACACCCGCGTTTTACGCAGTGCCTCGGCCATCGCTTGCTCCGCATCATGATGTGTGGGCAGTTTCGACTCAATCAGAGCCGCCATATTCTCAACCGACAAAGGCAACTGCGTCACCAGCCCCGAAACCTCCTCGGCCGTAACCCGATGAGCATCCAGCATGCACTGGGCATAGTGAGAATAAGAAGCACACAAAAGCGGCGAACTCATAACGGTCTTTCAATGAAATTAAGGAGATGAGCTTCATTATACTGAATCACATCCAACTATTAAATCGATAAATAATCAGATGAAAAGCACTTTAAAATAACTAAGTGATTGATGTAAAAATAAAATGCTCACCGAATCTTTTGAGCGACCAAAAATCATTCCAGCTCATGAGCAATTGATCTCCGATAGATCATTCACATCATCAATCAAGCTCAGTCAAAAATCATCTCGCCTTCATATTTTTGGGCTATCTGGCCACTTGCTTGCAATGAGATGAGTATAATTCGCAGCATGAAAAAACGAGCCATTCACATTTTAATCAGTGCAGCAGCACTCGGCTTCGGGTTATCTGGATGTTCCACACCGAAGGTTACTCCTCAGGAAAAGGTTGCTTTTGAACGCGTCAAAAGCTGGCGCAGCACACTTGATTTATCCAGCCTAGAGCGGCGATATGATTTGCCCAAAGGCTTACTGTCGGCCGTCATGCACCAAGAGTCCGCAGGAAAAATCCGTGCGCG
>CAZCYS010000099.1:0-4991 GCA_964502825.1 uncultured Hydromonas sp.
CGATCACCCGCTTTGTCCAGCCACAGGCTGCGATTAAGCCATTTGTCCTGCGTCACATACGGCGTATAGCAAGCATATTTGCCCTGCATCACGTCGCAATTGAGCAGCTCAATCCAGTCCTTGAGCCGACTGATGTGCAACGGCGGATGTGGCATATTGCGGTACACACCAAAGCGTTGACCGCTTTGAAATTTTGCCTGCAAACCCCACAAGCTAAACGGATTAAAGCCCAAAATAATCATGCGCCCTTCCGCGCGCAACACGCGGTAGGCTTCGCGCAAAACCCCATGCGGGTCGGGATGCTCGTCCAGCGTGTGTGGCAAAATCACCAGATCCAAGCTATCACTGGAAAACGGCAGTACCGAAAAATCGCCCACGTCCAAACGCCGCACGCCATCCTCATCCGGCTGGCTCGGCTGCACATGCACATCACCGCGCTCAATCGCGTAACGCTCGGAGCAACGATTTCCCGCCAATCCGGCAATCCGCCCATAATGCCCCAATTGAATGGCATAATATCCAAATGCATCACTCAACCATTCATTGAGTAACTGTCGCTCCCATGCAGTCACCGCCTGACCGGAAACACTGTCCCAGTAGGCCACCGGCGCCGTTTTGGATGCGCGCCCCGCATCGGAAGAAGTTGGACTATGCGTACTCATAACTGATTTTTGGAAATGCCCTATGACTCATCAAACAGCGGTTTCATCGGCTTCACCGACCAATAGATCGCACCATAAACCGCACTACGAACTCATCGCCCTGCCCGCGCGCAGCGACAACTACATCTGGTTGATTCGCAACCAAACCCACGCATGGGTCGTCGATCCGTCGCTGGCCGAACCTGTGCGTGATTATATCGCGCAACACGGTTTGACATTGGCCGATCTGCTGATCACGCACCACCATTACGACCATGTGGAAGGCATTGTCGAGTTAGCACCATGGGTGCAAGGGCGCATCATCGGCGACTCTGAGCGCATCCACGGCCTGACCGAACGCCTTCATGCGCCGACCGAGTTCACGCTGTCGTTTAGCGACGTCCACGCGCAGGTGCTAAGCACGCCCGGGCACACCTACGATCATGTGAGCTACTACTGTCCACATTTGCTCCAAACCCCCGTGCTATTCTGCGGCGATGCCCTGTTCAGCGCCGGATGCGGTCGAGTTTTTGATGGAACGATGGCGCAAGCCTTTGAAACCATTGAACAATTCATACAATTACCAGATGAAACGCTCGTCGCGTGTGCGCATGAGTACACCTTGAGCAATTTGGACTTCGCCCTGCGCATCCAGAGCGCGCACGAGGCCACTCAAGCCCATTTAAATCAGGTAAAATACGCGCGCGAACGCGGACTGCCCAGCCTGCCAAGCAGCATTGGGCTGGAAAAACGCATCAATCCGTTTTGCCGCGCGGTCAGTATCGGGCTGTCAACCGAACCGCTGGATACGGCTTGGATTGAAGGGCTGAATCATTTGGCGCAGAGCGTCCAGTTGCCTGCCGTTTCGCTGGCCAACGTAGACACCCGCGAGCCGAACGCCCGAAAAGCACTGGCCTTGGCCTTGTTCACATTGTGTCGTGAACTGAAAAACCGAATTTAACGACGTTTTGCCGTATTCCATCGTACACGACCGAATCGGCAGAGCGCCCCACCCAAGCGCGATGAGCCGCTTGGCATGAAGGAATTGTATGTTGCGTAAAACCCCTGGCAAGCGAGCAGCCGCGCCACAGAGCCTAAAATTGCGTTTGGGCGCACAAGCCACTCTGATTGCGCTGTCCGCGCTGTTTATGAGCGCCTGTTCCACTCCGCAAGGCACGAGCACTACCGGCCAGCACAAAATCCAATCGGCGCACTCCAACGACATCTGGCAACGCATCCGCAATAATTTCTCCATGCCAGAGTTGGAAAACCAAGAGGTCTACGCCCGCGAAAACTACTACGCAACCCGTGCCGATTACGTCGGCCGCATGGCGACGCGCTCGGGCGATTTCATGTACCTCATCATGGACGAAGTTGAGCGCCGCCGCATGCCTTCCGAATTGGCACTACTGCCGTTTGTCGAAAGCGCTTTTGTCACCACCGCCCGCTCACCCGTTTCCGCCTCCGGCCTGTGGCAGTTTATGCCCGCAACGGGACGCGATTTTTCCCTACAACAAAACCGTTTCGCCGATCAGCGCAACGACGTCATGGCCTCCACCAACGCCGCATTGGATTATTTGCAACGGCTGTATGATCGCTTTGGCGACTGGCATCTGGCCTTGGCCGCGTACAACTGGGGACAAGGCAACGTCAACCGTGCGATCAATCGCTCCGTAGCAGCAGGCGGCTCAGGCAAATACACCGACATCAATATGCCTGCCGAAACGCGCCAATACGTGCCCAAATTACAAGCGATCAAAAACATCGTACGCAATCCGTCTCAATACGGCATCAGCCTGCCCAACATCCCCAATCGTCTGCGCCACGAAGCCGTCCTCGTCACACGCGACATTGATGTATCCAAAGCCGCTGATCTGGCCAATCTGTCCGAAGACGAGTTCAAACGCCTCAACCCCGCTTACAAACGCCCGATCATCGTCGCCGCACTCAACAGCAAAATCCTCGTGCCCGCCGATCGCGCCGACGACTTTCGCCGCGCATTCAGTGACAAGCACCGGCAACTGGCCAGTTTGACCACCTACACCACGTACAGCACCGAAGCATTGGCCGACATCGCCAACAAATACAACACCGATGAAAACCGCCTGCGCGAACTAAATGGCATTCCGTACAACCACAGCTATGTGCGCGCCGACTCCACCCTGATCGTGCCGCGCACCCGTGCCACCGACGAAATTTCCTACTTGGCATTAAACTCCAGCGTCCGCTCCATCACCGGCGACGTCGGCATCACCGATTACAACAACTACAGCACACCGACGCTCGTGGCTGACGCAGGCAAAAGCACCAGCAGCAGTATCACTGCACCCGGCAAATCCAGCACCGGTTTAGTAGCCGAGGCCAGTGATGCCGACCAACTCGGTACACTGATTAGCAGCGCACCGAGCACATCCAACACACCGGCGTATGTACCCACAGTGGCCAGTGTCGTCAAACCCGCCAGCACTCCACCGACCATCCGCAACACCGTTGAGCCACGTGTGAACCAGCCGGTGACAACGAGCATCGCCACCACCCAGACAAACCCAAGCAGCGCTCGCTCCGGCGACATTCTCACCATGCCGCCGGTCGCCAAATCCGCCGCTGACCCGATTGCGCAACTGACCGCAAACAACACCACATCCAGCACCTCCGACGCATCGAACGTCATCGACAACAACACCGAGGCAGACCAGCTTACCGCCCAAGTGACAGACTCAGCCGACAACACCCAAACCGTTGAACGCCTGGCCGAAAACAACGATGCGACGATAGAAACAACACCAGTCACTCAAATCGCAGACGCTGCCGCGACAAACAATACCAACAACGCCAACACCACCACGTCCACCCAAACCCTAAGCCCCACAGAAAAAATCGTGGCGGCAACGGCTGTGAGCGCGGCGGTATCCACAGCGAACGAACCCAACCGAGTCGTGGTCAAAACCAATTACCGAGTGCCGCAAACACCACCAGCGAGCCAAGCGCCTGTGAAGCCAACGACGGTTAAAACACCGGCGCTGGTAAAAACCCCGACAGCCAGCCCAAACAAAACAACCGCCAACAACAAATCCAGCGCGCAGCCGCCAACCAAGGCAGCCGCCACACTCAGCAAGCCCGCACTTAAGGCCAACCAGCAACCTGCCGAAAAAGTAAGCAGCAAAGCATCCGCATCAAACAGACCTGCGCCGGTAAAACCCGAGCCGAAAAAAGCGGAAAGCAAGTCAGCGCTGAAAGCAGCGCCACCCAACACCGCCAAAACCAAGGTGGTCAACACGCAACAAACCACCCAAAAACCAGTGACTGCGGGTAAAATGCCGGTCAAAGCCGAGCTGAAAAAGGCCGAGGTCAAACCAAAAGCCGCAACAGCAAGCAAAACCCCGGTCAAAGTGCCCGCTCAAACAACACCAACAGCCGCCACGAAAACCGCGGTCAAACCCGCAACACCAGCGACCAAGACCGGTACTGTCAAACCGGTGGTGACGCCGAAGAAAAAATAAGTTTGTCAGCAACACAACCACATCCGGCAAGCCCATCGTCGGACGGAACAACGAGGAGAACAACGTGGGATTTTTACAAGGAAAACGAATTTTGATTACCGGCGTGCTATCGAATCGCTCGATTGCCTACGGTATTGCGCAGGCCTGCCATCGCGAGGGCGCAGAGTTGGCGTTCACCTACGTCGGCGAGCGCTTCAAAGACCGCATCACTGAATTTGCCAATGAATTTGGCTCGAACTTGGTATACGAGTGTGACGTCAGCGATGACGCGCAGATCGATGCCGTATTCAGCCAATTGCGCCAAGTATGGCCACAATTGGACGGCTTGGTACACGCCATCGGTTTTGCGCCGAAAGAGGCGATTGCCGGCGATTTTCTCGAAGGCCTGTCGCGCGAAGCGTTCAAAACCGCGCATGATATTTCGGCGTACAGCTTCCCCGCATTGGCCAAAGCCGCACAGCCCATGCTCTCGGAACGCTCGGCGCTGTTGACCCTGACCTATTTGGGTGCGGTGAAAGTTGTTCCGAACTACAACACCATGGGCTTGGCCAAAGCCTCACTGGAAGCGTCCGTGCGCTATTTGGCCGGCAGCATGGGGCCAAAAGGCGTGCGCGTGAACGGCATCTCTGCCGGACCGATCCGCACCTTGGCGGCCAAAGGCATCAAGGGCTTTGACAAAATTTTGAGCGAAGTCGAAGCAACCGCGCCAATCCGTCGCAACGTGACGATTGAGGACGTGGGCAATGCAGCAGCGTTCTTGCTGTCCGACTTGGCCAGCGGCATCACTGGCGAAATCACCTACGTCGATGGTGGCTTTAGCCAAGTGGTCGGCGGTATGTCGGATTTTTAA
>CAZCYS010000100.1:0-4943 GCA_964502825.1 uncultured Hydromonas sp.
TGCGTGTTCAAGGAAATAGTCACACACGGATTGTTTTTCTCAGACGCCAGACGCGCCAAACGGCTCAAACGATCTACACTCATACAGACCTCCTTATCATAAAGTTGGATGAAGTCAAACTGCTGCGGGTACTCCTTTTCAAAAACTCAATCAATTCTTTTATTCAACTTCATTATAACCAATCAGTATGGACAAATGAGGCATAAAAAAACGCTCAAAATTCACAATCTTGAGCGTTTCTATCAACAATTCACCTTAACGGCTCGCTAAATCACGCCGCCGTGCAATCAAGGACGACCAGAACGACAACGCAATCAATATCAAACCGATCAGCCCCGTCACCACCTCGGGAACCTCAACGATCGAACTCAAAAACATCAATGACGCCAAGGCCAAAATCGCCCAATGCGCGCCATGCTCCAAATAACGATACTCGCTCAAGGTATCACGCTCAACCAAAAACACCGTCAAACTTCGTACCCACTGCGCACCAACCCCCAGGCCCAGCATAATGACAAAAATATCCTTACTGATCGCAAACGCGCCGATCACCCCATCAAAACTAAAAGAAGCATCCAGCACCTCCAGATACATAAACGCTCCGAGCGAGGCGGAAAAGCCCTTTTTCACCATCTGTGTCGCTTCGCTATAATCGTTTCCGCCGCCAAAGGCATCACTCAAGCTACCCACAAACACATAAATCACCGTGCCCATCACGCCTGCCAACAACCCCACATAACGCTTTTCAACCGGCAACGCAAAAATAACCAGCAACAGCAACAGCAATGTAATCCCAACCGCCATCATAGACAGTCGTCCCAATTGCGCCAAGCGGCGCTCTAAGCCGCCCAACCAATGAATTTCGCGTTCATGATCGAACAACCACGTCAGCGCCACCATCAGCAAAAACGAACCACCAAACAGCATCACCTCCACATGATGCAAATGCAGTTGATGGCTGTATTCATCGGGGTTATACACCGCCATATGGTATACCTGAGCAAACTCCATACCCGTCGCGAATGCCACAATGACAAAAGGCAAAACCAAACGCACCCCAACCACGGCAATCAAATACCCAATGGTCAAAAAGGCCACGCGAAACGCCGGACTCTGGCGTTTCAAGACAATCGCATTCACGACCGCATTGTCAAACGAAATGGACACCTCAAACACCACCAAAATCAACACGGCTAATACAGCTGACCAAGCCGCCATCTCATTAAATCGTCCACCGACAAAATAAGCCGCCACCAAAGCTGAGAAGGTAATCAGCCACGCACCCCAAAATTCACGAAACATCACGCTCAAAAATTGAATTACTCTCACAAAGAACCTTTATTTATTATCAACTTCATTGACGAATGGATTAAAAACCGCTCGCCCTGATTCCCCACTCGAAACGGGCGATGAGCCAAAACGGAGCTTTCTCAACAACCTCAAAGGCATCCTCGGATGCCTTTTCTCAATCCGACGCACGCGTAAAAAACATCACAACTTCGATTGAAGCAAGCGCCCCATTTCCGACGGATTGCGGGTAACGGCAATGCCGCAGGCATCCATGATCTCCAGCTTTTCCTGCGCCGTGCCCTTGCCACCCGAGATAATCGCGCCCGCGTGCCCCATGCGTTTGCCCGGCGGCGCAGTCACCCCTGCGATAAATCCGACCACCGGCTTTTTCATATGCTCTTTGATCCAGAGGGCGGCTTCCTCTTCGTCGCCGCCACCGATTTCGCCAATCATCACCACGGCATCGGTGTCTGGGTCATCATTGAACATTTTCATAACATCAATGTGTTTCAAACCATTGACCGGATCACCGCCAATGCCAACAGCAGTCGATTGCCCCAAACCAAGCTCGGTCAACTGCGCCACCGCTTCATACGTCAAAGTTCCCGAGCGCGACAATACACCAATGCGGCCTTTGCGGTGAATGTGTCCCGGCATGATGCCGATTTTCAATTCATCCGGTGTGATCACACCCGGGCAGTTCGGCCCGAGCAACAGGGTTTTGCGGTTTTCACGACGCATGCGGTCACGCACGGCCATCATATCGCGCACCGGAATGCCTTCGGTAATGCACACCACCAAATCCAAATCCGCCTCAACCGCTTCCCAAATCGCATCGGCAGCGCCCGCCGGCGGCACATAAATCACCGACACGGTGGCGCCGGTTTGCGCTTTGGCTTCGGCCACCGTGCCATAAATCGGCACACCCTCGAAGTTTTCACCGGCTTTTTTCGGGTTTACACCGGCGACGAAACATTCTTTGCCATTGGCGTATTCACGACACATACGGGTATGAAATTGACCGGTTTTGCCGGTCATCCCTTGGGTGATGACCTTGGTATTCTTGTTGATTAAAATACTCATGATGTCCTCTAATCTTTCAAAATAGCTTCACTCAGCCATGTTTCATTGAGCCGGCATGAATTCAACGCGACGGTTGCGTGCACGACCATCGTCGGTGGCGTTGTCGGCAATCGGTTTGTCCGCGCCGTAGCCTTTCGCCGTCAACGCATTCGCGGCAACGCCTTGTTTCACCAAATAGGCCACTACCGCTTTGGCGCGCGCATCCGACAGCGCCACATTGGCTGCTGCGTCACCTGTATTATCGGTATGACCGGAGATTTCCCCTTTGAGACCGTCCTTTTTCGCGCCGGCGGCAAATTCATTCAAACCGGCTTTATCGGCCTCAGGAATCACCGACGAGCCGGTGGCGAAATTGACTTTCAACAGCACGGCGCCCGCAGAGGCTTTCGCGCCTTTTACCATCAGTTTGTCGTCCAAGCTCACACTCGCGCCCAGACTGGCCAATATCGCTTTTGCCTTAGCCAGCAATTCATCTTTGGTCGCTTGATCGGCCACTTCACCGCTCAAGCTCAAACGATTACCCGCAAAAACAATACTCGCGCCTTTGGATTTGAACAAATCCACTACCGCCGCATCCAAGCCTTTGGCCGGCGCAGGTACTGCCGGAGGTGGCGGTACCGCACCCGTCGCAGCTTGTCCCTGAGCATTGGATGCCGCTGGTGGCAAATCATTCGGCTTTTTCTCACCGCACTGACTCAACAACCAGCCCAACAGCAAGGCCAACGGCAACAGCCACCAAAAACGTTTCACCCAGCTCGCGCTGGCTTTCGCGCCTTGCGCGCTCACGCCCAATGCCGTTGCGCCAGCCGCGGTCACACTCGCGGCTGCGCCGCCAACCGCTTTGTCCGCGCCGGACACCACATCTTTGAACGCATCAACCGAGCTACCGGCAATGTCGCTCACCGCCTCAACGGCCTCTCCGGCCAAACCTGCAACGCCGCTGGTGGCGGACTTGGCAATATCCACCGAACCTTCGGCAACATCACCTACGGTACCCACCACGCTGCTGACCACGGATTTGGCGGCTGAAACCGAGCTTTCGGCAATATCACCCACAGCTTCCGCCGCTTCTTCAGCCAGATCAACCACGCCGGTGGCTGCGGTTTTCAAAACACCCACGACCTCTTCCGCCGCATGGCCGACTTTGTCACCCACGCCTGCCACTACACCGGCGACACCGGCCATACCCGCCAAGCCAGCGAATTTACCATCGGAATCAACTGCATTGGCTGCAGCAACCACCTGCTCGGCCGCCTGCGCCATCGTGTCCGCAGAAATAATCGGCAAACCGGACTCGGCCAGAATTTTCTTGCCCAGCTCTTCATTCGTGCCTTTCATGCGCACGACCAACGGCACTTTCAAATGCACCTGCTTGGCCGCCGAAACCACACCCTCGGCGATCACGTCGCATTTCATGATGCCGCCGAAAATATTGATCAAAATCGCTTTGAGGTTCGGATTTTTGAGCATGATTTTGAAGGCTTCGGTGACTTTTTCCGTACTCGCGCCACCGCCCACATCGAGGAAGTTCGCTGGTTCGCCACCGTACAACTTGATGGTATCCATCGTGGCCATTGCCAAACCCGCGCCATTAACCAAACAACCGATATTGCCATCGAGCGAGATGTAGGACAGGCCGTATTTGGAGGCTTCGATTTCCGCCGCGTCTTCTTCGTCCAAATCGCGCATTTCGGCGATTTCCGGGTGACGGAACAAGGCGTTTGAATCGAAATTCATTTTCGCGTCCAACGCAACCACTTTGCCCTCGCCCGTGGTAATCAACGGATTGATTTCCGCCAAATCGGCGTCGGTTTCGACAAAGGCCTTGTACAAACCTTGTAACACGGTACGCGCACCACCGACCGATGCCTCCGGCATACCCATTTTGCGCGCCAAGTCGTCCGCTTGTTCATCGGTGATGCCGGTGATCGGATCAACGTAAAGTTTGTGAATCAATTCCGGTGTATGTTCGGCGACTTCTTCGATGTTCATGCCACCTTCGGACGAGGCCATCACGCAGACTTTTTGTGAGGCGCGATCCACCAGCATGCCGAGGTAGTATTCTTTTTGAATGTCCGCGCCCTCTTCAATCAGCAGGCGACGTACTTTTTGCCCCGCCGGACCGGTTTGGTGCGTGATCAATTGCATGCCCAAAATTTGCTCGGCGTATTGTTTGACTTCATCCATGGATTTGGCGACTTTGACACCGCCGCCTTTACCGCGACCGCCCGCGTGGATTTGCGCTTTCACAACCCAAACCGATCCACCCAGCGCCTGCGCGGCTTTGAGCGCATCATCCACTGAAAAAGCAGGAATACCGCGCGGTACGGGCACACCGTATTTTTTCAGAATTTCTTTACCTTGATACTCATGAATCTTCATGACAAAAACTCCTTCGAGTCATTGATAGTACATACAAAACGAGAGCATGCGCGCTCATCGGCACGCATGCTCGGAACGTGTGAATCCTAGCGCAAACATTCTACCTCATTGCGTTATCAATATACGCCTTTTTCATGTGGATTTAAGGAAATACGGAAAAAGTAAAACCCTACTTTTTCCGTGCTTAG
>CAZCYS010000101.1:0-3061 GCA_964502825.1 uncultured Hydromonas sp.
CCCGCATCAGCTCTGTATTAAAGACCCGCTGCGCTTGATACACCACGCCTTTACCATTGCGCGGATCCTTTGCACCAGTCATCAGTGCCCGCACCGATGGACCGAGTTTGCCCACTTTCGCGGCATTGACCGCGCCAGCGATGTCATCGGGTACACCTTCGCCTCTGCCCATACTGCGCTGCATGGCCTCGAATGCCGATTCGCCATGAATCACAGCGTGCTGAATATGATCGGCCAATACTTCTTTTGCCCCCCGATCCAGCCGCCACAGCCGATCCGAGAGCTGCAAACCATCCTCAGCCACAAACCCCCGTACAAATGCCACCGCGCTGTGATTCGCGTGCGTCAGACGATCTGCCTGTAATACCCCTGCAAAGGCCGAGCTACCCAACGATGCACTGCGTGCGATGGCATCCATCAGCCGGCCATCCCGTTTGCGACTCATTTGGCTCAGTTGCGAATTGACGTACTGGAGTACCGCTTGCATCTGCGCCAGATCTATCCGTCCGTCGTCATTGCCTGCCTGTTGGATATGCTCGACGATGGACTGTGCTGTCTCAGCGTAGAGTTGCTGTACTTCAGCTTCGACCTCTCGGATCCAACGATCGCGCTGCTGCACGCTGGCGAGGGTAGCCGCGCGGATGATGGCGGCGCGTTGTCTCGTGGTGAGCGTTGGCTTTTTGAGCGTACTCATCAGTGACTCACATCAGTCGCCGAATCGCCTTTACGCGCATTGCGCTCGGTGATGGTGACTTTCGGTGATTGCGCTTGTCCACCCTCGTCCCCATCGGGGTAAGGTTCGTAATTTTTACTGTCCGACTCGCGTCGCGCCTCCACTGCGGCGGCGTTATACCCCAATTCTTCCCAGACCATCGACTGCGGCAAGCCCAGCGCTTTGAGCTTCAGCCCGCGATCGGTGGTTTGGCTCAGGGTTTCGGTGCGGCGCTCTTTGAATGTGATGGTGTAGTTTTCGGATTCTGGGTTAATGCCTTTGAGCAGTAAATGCAGGGTAAAGCCCACGCGGTACACATCGGCAAGTATGTCTTGCAATTGATCCACTTCATCGTAGTAATCGCGTTTCAAATCTTCGAGGATGTCCCGCGCCATGCCGTCGGTATAGCCCATCATGCCTTTGGGCAACGGCGTACCGGCAAAGAAGGTATCGAGCAGATACAGCACGTCCTCGATATCGCCCAGATTCGCATCGCCCTGAACCGCCGTGACCGCACCCTTTTTGTTTTGATAAAAGTCCGTGGTCACCAGATCCTTGTTCGCTTCAATATCGTCCTGATACTGTTTCAGCTCTGCTTTATCCGCACCCTCCAGCACATGCGACAGGCGCAGCGGTGAACGGTGTTTGCGACGAATCACCAGATCGGTATCGGTCATATTCAGCTTGCGCCAGACCTCGCGGCTGGCATCGACAAATGGCCGCCCCATGCACAGCATATCGTCGTAGTTATCGGGATCCAGTCGCGCCAGCGTCATCTGCCACAGCCCAAAATGACACAATTCATTGCCCGTGCTCAGATCCATCTGCGTGTAGGCTTTGCTCATGTCAGTGAAACGACCATTCACACCGACATTCGGGCGGATGCTCTCGGTTGGCATCCGCACCCCCGCGACCACTGCACGCAAGGTCGGATCCACCACCCACTGATACGGCAAATTACCCTCGATCACCAAACCGCGCGCATCGGATTTGAGCTTTTCGGCTTTGTGCAGGTTCAGGCGCAGGCGAAATGCGTCCCACTCCTTGGCAATTTTGCTGTTCGGATCATCGTGCTGCATAACCAGCCCGCCACGGGTCACGTCCCGCGCCACCCGGTTGTGTACCCGCTTAACCCGCCCATCACTGCGATCCATCAGGCGAATGTCTTGGATGGTGGCACGCAGCGCATAATCTACGGTCAAATAGGCATAGGCCGCTTTGGTTTGATTCTCTTGCGTGGCTCTGCGCCCCTTTTCGCTGTCGGTGGCGGTTTTTCCACCGCTGGAAACGGTGTTATCCACAGCGGATGCAGATTTGCCCGAACCGCTGAAGAAATTGGCAATTGCGTCAAAAATACCCATGATCATTCATCCTTTTCTACCGTGACCGTGACATCACGCCAGCCGTCGATCAATCCGGCCTCGTGTAAATCTTTGATTAAATTTTTTGCAGGTGTAGCGCCGAAATGCACGTCCCAGTCGGCTTTACTCTGCTTGGCTCGCGCCATTTGCGCGGCAGTGAGCGGTGGTAATGGACGCTTGGTTTGCGGCGTGGCGGGGCGATTCTCCACCGCTCGCGTGTCGCGTTTATATTGACCGTATGCTTGTGTCATCGCGCCCCCAGTAATTGAGCCTGCGTCATCGCACGAGTGCCGATGACGGTCTGCACCGCATTGGATTCACCGCGCGTAATCAGCGCCCAAATCGACGCACACGCCGCATCGAACAAGTCATCGCCGATTTTCGGATTGACCATTTTGAAACTGCTGTACCCGCCGCCTTGCACCGGCTTTTCGCGGATATTGCCGAGCTGACGAATGAAGGCACTCCAGTCCGACGCATCGGACTGCACCCGATCGAGCGAGGATGGCCCCCAGTGGGTGTTGGCCGCATTTTTCGCCTTGAGTGCATCACTGCCATCATCGACATACGGAATCGCCGCCTGCCCCTGATGAAATGCACTGCGCAACGCCGCCGCCATCGAGTGCTTGGTCATGCCCTCGAAACGTATCGGCGCGAACGGCCATTGCCCCCATGTGCTTGCTGTACTCTCGCCATCACCGATGGTGCGCCGATCCACATCGGTCAGCCCATCGAAATACAGCCGATCGTTGAGCGATGTCAGCATGCCGATGCCATACGCATCACCCATCGCATAATCGGGATCGAAGTAGCGCCAAAACCCGATTAAATCGCGCATCACCACGGTTTCATCCAATCCAGCCGGCCATGTTTTGATAAACGGAAAGGTGACAAAATTCCCCACCTGTTCAGACACCACAAAGGCGTATTTAGAGGCCGCCGGATTCTCACCATGACCCGAATGGTCATAGCCGAATGAAATCAAACC
>CAZCYS010000101.1:3161-4909 GCA_964502825.1 uncultured Hydromonas sp.
CCTTTGTGCACGCCGGTGATGCGAATTTTCGGCTTGAACGACACATCGGCGTCCACCCCGAGCCGTCGCGCTGACCCCAGCATGGGCAGGAAACGCGAAAACAAACGATCGGCAGGCATGTCGTCGGTTTCCTCCAGCGAAGCAATGGCAATGCCATCCCCGTCGATCTGTGACATGATGCCGTAGCAAGTGGCTTTGCTTTGGTTGTGAAATTGATAACGCAGATCCTGCATCTGTTTGCGGCCATTCTTATACGCCAGATAATTACTCAGAATCGGTGATCGTCGAATCGCATCGAGGTGATAGGTGATATTGGTCTGCGACTGTTGCAAACGCGGTGCGACAATCCCCTCTTCTTGAAACGGTGTGGTGGCCAGCATTTCAAGGCAGTACATTTCCTTGACGGCGGTCTTGCCGGTACGCCGACAGGAAAAATCCACCGTCGAATCGTGCGCATCCATTTCGTGCATTTTAAGCACCTGCACAGGGTCCAGATCCACGTTGTGTATGTGCTTATGCCACAACGCGTGCGGTCGTAGCCCTGTCACCGGATCCACCTGCGCAAACCGTTGGATTTCCTGCTCGGCTCGGTGGCTTACCTGTATGCGCTGTGCGGCGGTGCTCATGCCGATACCTCTTCGCTACCGTTCTGGTTGCGATATTCGAGCAATACCGGGTCGGATTCCTTTTTCAATCGCGCGCGTTCGGTCAATTCACGCAGCTTCGACATGGATTCGGCCTGTTGGCGCATATACTCATCCATGTCCAGAGTTCGAGTCTCATCGGCAGACCCGAACCGACCGGATACACCCTCATCCTCTTTCTCAATCATTTTCGGCGTCATGCCCAGATCGGACAGCGCCATATTGTTGCGAGAGAGGAACTCTTGCAGTGACTTGATCAGCGGATGTGCCTTGACCTCCATGATCGTGCGCATATTGCCCTCAGCATCGACGTACTCACCAATCACAATATCGCCCGTCTTATTATTGATCGCCCACGCCGGAGCCTCCAATTTGACCCCGTCCGCGATGATCGTCTGGATGATTTGCTGCACCAAGGCGGTGATCGATGCCTGCATATTCGCAAAAATCGGCTGAAGCACTTTCGGATCTTTTTGCTCAAATGCCGCGTGATGCAGCATGAACAGCTCCGTTTGCTTCACACAAGCGGGCTGTGCGGCACAAAAATCACGATCAACCTCGCACTGACTGCACGCCGGATACTTATCGGGGCGCGCAGGAAAATACTGTGCGACTTGAGCCGTCAAACCATGCTTCATGGCATTAAAACGGGTACGCAAGGCTTCTTCTGGTGTCGGATGTCCTGCCAAATTCTGCGCAGTAGCCGCCTTACCCAATGCCGTGCGCGGCCCTGTGGCATTTGCCCATGCTTTGAGTAGGTTGCGATGATGCGCCGCCTGCGGCACTTCTGTATCGCATGTAGGACAGATTCCGTAATACTCGAAGGGATGATGAACCAGCTCCAAACAATCCACCACGCGCGCCGGTACTGCGTCGAAATTGTGTTCACAATCGTCGCATCGGAAGGTAACAACATTGAGGGGGATTGAAAGGTCTCGTTTTTTGGCCATGCTCCATTAGACATGGCTCTGCAAAGCAAAACACACGGGGATTTTAGTGTAAAAAGGTCTAATTACTCAGTTACGCAACGCGCTTACGAATTAGAAGAGTAGGAAATTCTAAAACCATAGCTTTGGTTCTTAGATTGACACAAACGGGGAGCCA
>CAZCYS010000102.1:0-4844 GCA_964502825.1 uncultured Hydromonas sp.
GTTTTTTCGCGTTTGAGGCGTTGTTCACGGAATTGGTATTGTTCACGTGCGGCATGCGCTCGCTCACGTGTCCAGTCTGGATTGGCAGCCACTGGCATTTGGATGCAGTCTACGGGGCATGGCGGTACGCACAGCTCGCAGCCGGTGCATCGATCGGCGATGACGGTGTGCATGAGTTTGGCTGCGCCGACGATGGCGTCAACGGGGCAGGCTTGGATGCATTTGGTGCAGCCGATGCATTCGTCTTCGACGATATAGGCAACGCGTAGGGGTTGTTCAATGCCATTGGCGGGGTTGAGTGCAATAACGGGCTGGCGGGTGATTCGGGCTAATTCGGCGATGCCGGTCGCGCCGCCAGGCGGACATTGGTTGATCGGGGCGTGCTCGAATGCGATGGCGTGTGCGTAGGGCGCGCAGCCGTTGTAGCCGCATTGGGTGCATTGGGTTTGCGGCAAGGCGTCGTTGATGCGTTGTTCGAGTGCCTCGGGATTCGAGGCGTGGACTGGGTGATTCATTTAGTTTTTGCTGGCTTTGCTGAACCGGCGGCTGATTTTTTTCACTTGGCGCAGGGTGCGCACGGCTTTGAATACCTGTGCGAGGTGCGATCGGTCGGTGACATCGATGATGATGCGGATGTCGGCGTCGCCGCTATGGGTTTCGAGTGAGACGTCGGCGATATTAGCGCCTGCATCGGCGATGCGGCTGGCGACTTTGGCCAGCAGGCCTTTTTCATTGACGGCGATGACGGATAGCGCAACGGGGAAGTTGATGTCTAAATCGGTCTGCGTATCCCATTCGAGGTCAATCCAGCGCAGGTTGTCGATGTTGCGTTGTGCGCGTGCAATCGGACACTCGCTGGTATGTACGATGAGCCCTTGTTTTTTCTGGAGGTAGCCGATGATGCTGTCACCGCGAATCGGACGGCAGCATTTGGATAGGGTGACGGTATTGGATTCGTCGCCGCGAATGACCAAACGCTCGGTGTCACTTTTAACGAGGGCTTCTTCGGAGGCTTCGAGTATGGCTTTTTGCGATGCGCTGGCGTCGCGCGTTTGGTTGAGAAACAGCCAGCGTTGCGCGGTAATGTTGGCATAGCGGATGCCGAGGCCGATTTCGGACAGGAGTTCTTCTTGCGATTTGCTGCCAACGTCGCCGATGAGCCGTTCCCAGCCGTCTTTGACCTCGTCGGGGTAGGGCAGATTGATGTGCTCGATGGATTGACGCAGCAGTTGTTCGCCCAGCAGCGCGGATTCCGCGAGTCGTTGGGTTTTGAAGTAGTGGCGCAGCTCCATGCGTGCTTTGCTGGTTTTAACCCATTTGAGCCAAATCGGTGCAGGGTGAGCGTCGGCGTCGGTGATGATTTGTACACGGTCGCCGTTATGCAGCTCTTGACTGATCGGGCTGTCGATGCCGTTGATAATGGCGCCGACGGCACGGTTGCCAATATCGGTGTGAATGGCGTAGGCAAAGTCGAGCGCGCTCGCTTGGCGCGGCAGGCTGAGAATTTTGGATTTCGGGGTGAATACGTAAACCGCATCCGGTGATAAATCGACTTTGATGTGTTCGAGAAACTCGATGGAGTCGTTGGTTTTTTGCTGAATGTGTAGCAGCGATTGCAGGGTTAGGTGCGATTGCTTTTGCACATCGGAGAAGCTGACGTCGGTTTCTTTGTACAGCCAGTGGGTGGCAATACCGGACTCGGCGATGCGCTCCATCTCGTGCGTGCGGATTTGGAATTCCATCGGTTTGCCGACGTGGTTCAGGACGACGGTGTGCAGGGACTGGTAGCCGTTTTTCTTCGGAATGGCGATGTAGTCTTTGAACCGCCCCGGTACGGGGTTGAACAGGCCGTGCAAAATGCCGAGACTCAGATAGCAGTCGCTGCGCGTGTTGACCAGTACGCGAAAGCCGTACACATCCATGACTTTGGACAGTGACAGCTTTTTGTTTTTCATCTTATGGTAGGTACTGGCGAGGTTTTTCTCGCGGCCAAAAATGTCGGCCTGAATCTGCGCGCTGGCAAAACTCTCACGAATCTGGTGAATCACTTTGCCAAACAGTTCGCGTTTGACTTGGCGCGAATCTTTCAGTGCTTCGCGCAGTACGCGCGCGCGCCACGGGTGAATTTGCTCAAAGCATAAATTTTCGAGTTGGCGATAAATGTCGTCCAATCCGAGTCGATGCGCGATTGGCGCGTAGATTTCGAGGGTTTCCTGTGCGATGCGTTTGCGCTTATCCGCGCGCATCGTCTCCATGGTCGAGAGGTTGTGCAGTCGATCTGCCAGTTTGATGAGGATAACGCGCACATCGTCGGCCATGGCGAGCAGCATTTTACGAAAGCTTTCGGCCTGCTGCGCCTCTTTGCTGTCAAAATGCAGCTTGTCCAGTTTGGACAGACCATCGACCAAATTGGCCACCGGCGCGCCGAATTGATTGGCCAGCGTGATTTTGTCAATGCCGCTATCTTCCAAAACGTCGTGTAGCAGCGCGGCTTTGATCGATTGCGAATCGAGTTTCCAAGTCGCGCACAGCGTTGCCACGGCAATCGGGTGGGTGATGTAGGGTTCACCAGTCTGACGATATTGCCCCAGATGCGCCGCATCGGCTACGGCGAAGGCCGCGCGAATACGAGCGCATTCTTGCTCCGACAAATAACTGCTCAATTGGCCGAACAAACCGTCCAAGCCGGTCTTGATCAGCTCGGCGTGTTGCTTTTTGTGCTCGCTGGAAACCTCATGCGTGCTGCTGGTCGCATGAAATTCCTGCTCGGTGGTTCGTTCGGGTTGATGTTGTTCGGGCATAAAGCGGGGTATCGTCCTATGGATTGAGTGCGGTTCAGGTCATTTGTGTGATACGGCTAAAAAAAGCCATTGTGACAATGGCTTTTTCTGTTGAGCTGAGCTGAATCAGCTCGGTACTTTGAGCAACATCTCGGTGCCCACTTCACCTGCGGCGATTTCGCGCAGGGCGGTCACGGTCGGTTTGTCGTTGCTGGCGATTTTCGGGCTGTGACCCTGCGCCAATTGACGTGCGCGATAGGTCGCAGACAGCGTCATGTCAAAGCGATTCGGGATGTTTTTCAAGCAATCTTCTACGGTAATACGTGCCATGGTTTTACTCTTTCAATCAAGTTCAAAGATCATCGGTAACCGGTTTAATCTCAATGCACAAGGTGTTTATGCGCAAGGCTTGGCATCACTCGGCGTCATCAAATCTTTAAAAATATCGGGATAACGTGCCTTTTGCGAGGCAAACCGCAATCGTGACGCGCCAACAATCTGCTGCAATTGCGCCAAAGCGGTGGAAAATAGGTGGTTAATGATAACATATTCACACTCACCTGCGTGCGCCATTTCATTTTTGGCCGCCGCCAGTCGTCGGGCGATCACCTCTTCGGTGTCCGTACCGCGTTTGTGCAGGCGCTCGTTCAATGCTTCCATCGACGGCGGTAGGATGAAAATGCCGATCATGTCGGGAAAATGCGTCCGCACCTGCTGCGCGCCTTGCCAGTCAATCTCCAGCAGAACGTCTTTGCCCGAAGTCAGTGCCGAGACAATCCAATCTTTCGAAGTGCCGTAATAATTGCCATGAACCTCGGCGGATTCGATGAAGCCGCCCGCATCGCGTTTGGCCAAAAAATCGTCCACCGTGGTGAAATGGTAGGCCACGCCATCCACTTCGCCGACGCGCGGCGCGCGCGTGGTGTGCGAGACGGACAGCAGGATGTTGTCATCGCTTTTGAGCAATTCGTTGACGAGCGATGATTTGCCTGCGCCGCTCGGAGCGACGACGACGAATAAACTACCGATGTGGGCGTTGGAAAGGGGGCTGTTCATACAATTCCTACTGTGTTTGGGTTTTTATTTATTTGGGTTATTCCAAATTTTGTACCTGCTCGCGCATTTGTTCAATGATGAGTTTGAGTTCGAGCGATGCTTGGGTTTGTGTCAGGCTGGCGGATTTTGAGCCGAGCGTATTGGCCTCGCGGTTGAATTCCTGCATCAAAAAATCGAGCTTTTTGCCGACATTGCCGCCCTCGGATAGGTTTTGGCGCGCATTGCGCAGATGGCCGTCGAGGCGATCCAGCTCTTCGGCGACATCAATCCGAATGGCGGTCAGGCTGACTTCTTGCTTGATGCGTTCGAGCAGCTCTTCGCGCGGAATGGCGCAGGTGGCGATGGCGACGTCGTTTTTGCCCGCGTCCAAGGCTTTGAGCAAACGTTCGGTGAGTTTTTGCTCCTGATGCGCGAGCAGTTCGGGCAGTTGAATGCGCAAATCGGCGACGATGGTTTGAATCGCATCCAGTCGCTCTACAATGGTTTGCTTTAGGTGTGCGCCTTCGTGCGCGCGGCTGGCTAAAAATTGTGCCAATGCGGCCTGCGTCAGTTCAGTGATTTGTTCGGTCGTGACCGCGCCCAATACGTCCGCTGCGCCTGCGCTGCTCGGTACGACACCCGGCCAGTTGAGCAGTGTGTTGACGCTGAGCGGTGCGGCGTTCGGCGCCTGCGCCAGCAATGCGCTTTGTAGGGCGAGGGCTTGTTGCAGCGCATCGTGGTTGATGAGCTGCGCCGAGCTGCTTTCATCGGAGGGCAAGAGGGTTTGCCAGCTGATTTTGCATTCGAGTTTGCCGCGCTTGACTGCGCGCGTGAGCGTTTCGCGGATGTGTCCTTCAAACGGTGCCAGCTCGTCGGGGATTTTGATGCTCAAATCGAGAAATCGGCTGTTGACGCTTTTCAATTGCATGGAGAGGCGGCACAGTTGCGACGCAACCTGCGCTTGGCCAAAGCCGGTCATGCTGTAAATTTGAACATTATCGGCGGGCTGGGTAGAATGCGAACTCATAC
>CAZCYS010000103.1:0-4797 GCA_964502825.1 uncultured Hydromonas sp.
GTGTCGATCAAACGTTTATATAAAGTGTGGGAGAGTATCGCACGATAAAAATCGCGTGAAAGTTCAGCAAGAACAGAGCAATTGATAGCATAATAGCGTCTGACAGTGCGTCATTTTCTATCACTGAAAGCAGTTACAATCCATTCGCAATAATCAATTCTTAACGGCAGACTTTAAAAGTATTAGAGAACACTATGGGACATAATGTCAGATCCATCGCACAGGCTGCCGGCGTTTCGGTGGCTACGGTTTCTCGGGTATTGAACAACTCACCTTCGGTTTCCGAGGCGCTACGCGAGCGTGTTTTGACCGTCATCGAGCAAAAAAATTATCTGCCCAATGCGGGCGCGCGCAGTCTCAGTACCCGCCGCCAAGAGGTAGTCGGTGTGATCTTCCCACAGGAAATGTACAGTGAATTTTTCCCCGAGCTGACCAAAGGCTTGGAAAAAGGCGCGCGTCAGTACGGATTGAATATTTTGCTGGCCGGTACGGATGGCAAGCAAAAAACGGTGCAGCAAATTGCCCGCTCGCTGTATGGCAAAGTGGATGGCTTGGTTTTTGCCGTGCCTGAGATTGAGGACAGTGTGTTGGATCGCGTGACCAGCCGCGTACCCAATGTCTGGGTCAACCATGTCAAGGAGGACGGCTCGGGTGTTGCGATCGTCACGGACAATATTCAGGCCACGCGCGTGATGATCGATCATTTGTATGAACAAGGTGCACGCAAAATCGCGTTCATCAATGGCCCGCTGGATCACTATGAAGCGCGTGAACGTCAGCGTGGTGTGATTGAGGCTTTGAAAGATCATGGTTTGGAGCCGGCCATGTTGCTGCCCGGGGATTTCACCGAGCAGGGCGGCTATTTGGCGGGGCAGGAATTATTAAAAAGCGGTTGCAAAGTCGATGCGATTTTCGCTGCGAATGATGTGACCGCGATCGGTTGTATGTACGCCATGAATCAGGCGGGGTTGTATGCGCCGAAAGACTTTTTGCTGGCAGGGTTTGACTGCATTCCCTTGTCCGGCTATATCACGCCACGCCTGACCTCGATGCGGGTCAATGTGCGTCAGATGGGCGAGCGCGCGATTCATTTGCTGATGCAAAAAATTTCGGGTGAATTGCAGGGCGATGTCTGTGAATCGCGTCATCCCGAATTGGTGGTGCGCGAATCCACGCAAAAATAATGTTTGAATGCAGAAGAAAAAGCCAGCGCGTATGTGCTGGCTTTTTGCTTGAGTCCGATCAATAGGATCAGCCTTGTGCCGCAGCAATGAGCTGCGCGCAGTCAAATGGGCGCAGATCGGGCAGCACGATGTCCGCTTGCTGCAAAATCGCTGCGTTACCAATGCCAACGGCAAACATGCCGGCGCGCTTAATCGCTTCGATACCGGAAATCGCATCCTCGACGCCAATACAGGCTTGCGCCGGCAGGTTCAATTGCTCGGCGGCTTTGAGGAAAATTTCCGGATCGGGCTTGCCGTTTTTGAGCAAAGCCGGATCAACGACGGTGTCGAATAAGTCGGCCACGCCGGTGCGCGCCAAAATCATCGGGCCGTTTTTACTGGCCGAGGCCAGCGCAATTTTCAGCCCCGCCGCACGCACGGCGAGCAGCGCTTCGCGCGCGCCGGGCAGTAAATCGGCTGGGGTCATGTGCGAAATCAGCTCAACGTATTCACGGTTTTTTTGCTCGGCTTCGCGCTGTTTTTGCTCCTCCGACATTTGGATATTGCCATGCGCCAACACGCGATTGAGCGAGTCCATGCGTCCCACGCCTTTGAGGGTTTCGTTAAATTCGTGGTCGATGTCAAAGCCCAAGCGGTTGGCCAGCTCGCGCCAGGCTTGGTAGTGAAATACGGCGGTGTCGGCAATGACACCGTCCAGATCGAAAATAAATGCTTGGATTTGCATATCGGTATCCTTATGGGCTGTTTTACTGGGTTTGCACAATGGACAGACTGACTGGTTCGCGAGTGACGTCAATTGCCTTGCCATAGTGTGTGATGCTCAATGTTGCCTGCGCGTCCTCGGTATCCAGCAATTGATACGTCACTTGATTCAGCTCAACCCGCACTTGCAACAAATATCCGTGCAAACGCACGACGAACTGATAATGCGTCCATTGGCGTGGTAAAAACGGCGTGAATTGCGGTGTTTGGGCATTGCTGCGCATACCGGCAAAGCCATACACCAAGGCCATCCACGAGCCTGCTAATGCGGCGCAATGCAGGCCGTGTTGGGTGTTGTGATGCAGATTGTCCAAATCCAGTCGCGCCGTTTGCATGAAGTAGTCGTAGGCCTTTTCACCGTAGCCGATTTCGGATGCCATGATCGAGAAAATACAGCTTGAGAGCGAGGAGTCGTGCGTGGTGATCGCCTCGTAGTAATCGTAATTGCAACGTTTTTCCTCGGTGGTGAATTCGTCACCGAGCAGCAACAAGGCCAACACCACGTCCGGCTGCTTGCACACCTGATGGCGGTAAATCACCAGCGGGTGGTAATGCAGCAACAGTGGGTAGTTGGCTTTCGGTGTGTTGGCAAAATCCCAAAGCGGCTTGTCAAAAAACGCATCGTCCTGCGCGTGTAGGCCGCGTTCGGCATCAAACGGTACTTTCATTTGTGCTGCCATGCGCTGCCACAGCGCTAACTCTTCATCGGATAGCCCAATGTGCGCGCGCAGCTCGGCATAGCGTTCGGGATGATGGCTGTGTAAATATTCGGCAACCTCTAAAGCAAAGCGCAGGTGGTGACGCGCCATCAGATTGGTGAATAAATTGTTGTTCACAATCGCGGTGTATTCATCAGGGCCAGTAACGGTGTAGAGGCCGAATTCGCCGTTGTCTGAAAAATGACCTAAATCCGGCCAAATACGAGCAGTTTCAAAAATCATTTCTGCGCCAGACTCAACAATGAATGACCAATCACCAGTCACGCGCGTGTACAGCGCGGTGGCGTAGGCAATGTCGGCGTTGATGTGGTATTGCGCGGTTCCGGCAGGGAAGTAGGAGGAGCATTCGGGGCCGGTGATGGTGCGCCACGGATAGAGTGCACCGCGCGGATGCGCCATTTCACGCGCACGTTCGCGAGCGGCTGGCAGAATATGGGCGCGGTATTGCAGCAATTGCCGTGCAATATCGGGTTGTGTGTGCAGGAAAAACGGCAGGACGTAAATTTCGGTGTCCCAAAAATAATGGCCATCGTAGCCCGCGCCAGTGACGCCTTTGGCTGCAATATTGGTTTTGCCATCGCGCCCGACTGATTGCAACAGGTGAAATGCGCTGAAGCGCATCCCTTGCTGCAAAGCGTCATCGCCGCCGATCTCGACGTGGCTGCTGCGCCAAAAATCCGCCAAATAGTCGCGCTGCTCGGTCAGTAGGGCGTTAAAACCTAAGGTTTGGGCGGTGCCCAATTCGGCACAAGCGCGTTCAAGCAGCGTGCTGCCGTTCGCCTCGTTTGCAGTGCAGTAGGTGCTGTATTTGTCCAATGTGATGGTTTGTCCGGCGGCACACTCGATGGTGTAGGTATGCGCTGATACGTATTCGTCGTGCTGAGTTGTGTGCGAAATTCGCTGCGAGGCAGTGTTGTCAATCTGATGGACCGTTGCCGTCGCCACCGATAGCCCACTGTGGTGCGTGTGGTGGATAAAGGCCGAGCCTTGCGCTAATTCGAGGTGCTGGGCAAATTGCAGTTGGCCGGAAAGTGATGCGCCCACGCGCGGATCGTCAATCGCTGCCTCATCTGAGGTTTTTTGTGGCGCTTGGTTACTGATGGCTGAACGGATTTCAATCACACTGGAGCCATTGAGCGCATTGAGCAACGTGACGCTGTATCGCTGTGCCATGAGGTGGGTGTGCGTGAGACTGACCAAGCGCTCACTTTGCACGCGGACGTGCTGGCCCTTGGGACTGACCCACTCAAACGAACGGGTGAGTACGCCGGTCTGAAGGTCCAAATGACGTCGGTACGCCTGAATTTGCCCTAATTTTGGATCAAATGTTTCGCCATCAATGCTGAAAGTGATCGGTGTTGCGTTGGGTACGCGCACCATGAATTGATTGGTCTTGGCAAAGCCGTAGGCAGATTCGGGATAGACAATCGGTTCGGATTCGTAAAAACCATTGATGAATACATCGTTTTGAAAGGTTCCCGACCAAACTGCACCTTCTTCATGTGCGCCGCGAACGCCGATGCGACCATTGCCCAGAGTGAGCAAACTCTCGTGTAGGGGAGCTTGATCGGGCAGGTATGACAACTCGGAAAGCCCCCACGGCTCAATCGATAAGGTGTGTAGCGGTAAGTGATCGGCGTGATTCATAATATATCCTTTGCTCTGTGGTATCGCGTGGATGCACACTTATTGGGGTAGAGGTATTAATGGTATAGCCATTCTTAAAAACAACCCTGTCCAAACGATTTGAACTGGGATGGAAAGATTGATTTTGAGCGTGGCTAACGCTTAGTCAAAATTTGCCGAACATCGCGGATAAAAAAATCCCGACATTTTGGATCAACACAGTGATTAGCATATGCCGATCCCGTTTGTCGGGAAAAAATATAAGAGAATAAAGACAAATAAAAACTCAAATTTTTTGGTGCCCAATATTCAAGCTTGTGCGGTGTCGGCGGGCTTTATGGATGAACCCGCTGAACGCTCGAAAACTCAACACTCAAAAAATTTGAGGTACATCATTAGAACGTGTGTTTTACGCCAACGTCCCAGTCGGTGTAGCTGGTATCAGCGATGCTGTCTTTAACACGTGCTACACCTGCAAATACGCTGGTGCGTTTGCTTAAAGAGTG
>CAZCYS010000104.1:0-4758 GCA_964502825.1 uncultured Hydromonas sp.
CAAACGCTCCGGCAGCGCCTCACCCGCCACCTTAATCACCCCGCTCGCCACATACGTCATCTCATGGCCGCGCACATCAATCACCCCGAAACCCGTAAAACGCAGCCCCGGATCAATGCCCAGCAAACGGATGGTCGGCGCACCCTTTTTACTCACACACACCTACTCTCACATGACACCTCAATAAACCCTTTGACCGCACGGCCAAAAGCAAAACCTTTCGCAGTATAAAACAAACGCCGCCCAATGTGCGTCACAAAGGGCGGCGCAAAACAAGCACATCAACAATCAATCGTCTATTGCACCAGCATATTTACGAAGTCAAGCCAAAAAATAACCGCCACGTGGCGGAGAGCATTCGTACGATTACGCGATTACATCGCTAATCGTACCTACGCGCTTTGATTATATTTACTTCAACTTATTTTTAGGAAACATCATCTGTTGGAAAACATTTTTCGCATACTCTGAGAATAAAGAGGGTTGATACAAAACAATGGTTTTACCCGTTGTCAAAGTAATTGTGAATTTAAACATGAAACGAGAATCGCCACTACGATAAAACCAAGGGATAAACTCTTTTGTCATAGGAGTAGCTTTTGATTTAGCTAACCATTGATCATTTTTTATCGTAGGCTGAGCATCATCAACCAGTCTCAGCAATGACTCCGGTGAATTAACAATGTCCACTTGAACGCTGGAAACTTTTAAACTCTTGTCTTTGAGTGTAAAAATAAATCCCCATCTTAACTCGGACTCCTCGGGATGCTCCTGTTTAACCGAAGCCATAGCATCAGCTCCGTTTATTTTTATTTCAGGCGACTCGGCAGGTAACGGTCCGCCTTGAGTATATCGCACAAAAATTTCTTTACCTCCATCAACTATATAAGGCAGATTAAAAACACGCTGCCCTAAATAAGTCTCATATTTTTGTGTCGACTCATAAGAAATACGGAAATCTGTTTCACCCTTCTCGTCGGGATAAAATGTAACCAACATATATTCACTTTGTTGGCACCCCTTTATTGACCATACTTCTGAAACACTCTGAATACAGGCTGGATGCCACTTTTGTTGACTACTGTTTTCACAAACCAAAGCGTTTTTACCTACCTTTGTATATGCGTGATCAACATGAACTTTCTGTATTGGACAACTATATTGTTTTTGAAATAACAAATTGACACTATTGAGAACATCTGCACGAAGAACAGAATCAGCAACAGTCGTACCAGTAAAAATAGGCCCCGCAAAGACAATTTGCACATTAAATGCCAGCAAAAAAGCACATAAAAACTTAATATTCCTGAAAAACATACGTCCCTCTATACGCTCAAAAAATCTTAAATTAAAAAGAGCGCAATAAACTCAGAGAATAAATCCAAATTTATTACGCCCCAATTAAGTCAGTCTGAAAAGTTAATTTTCACTTTTTCTAATATTTTTAATGTCTAAAGTGCCGCACACCCGTAAACACCATCGCAATGCCGCGCTCATCGGCCGCGGCGATGACTTCATCATCACGCATTGAGCCACCCGGCTGAATCACGCAGCTCGCACCGTAGTCAATCACCACGTCCAAACCGTCGCGGAATGGGAAGAAGGCATCGGACGCGACCGCTGAGCCTTTGAGCGACAGTCCCGCTGCTTCGGCTTTGATCGAGGCGATTTTCGCGGAGTCCAGACGGCTCATTTGCCCCGCGCCGACGCCGAGGGTCATGCCGTTGCCACAGTAGACAATTGCGTTGGATTTGACGTACTGCGCCACTTGCCATGCAAATAGCAGGTCGTTGATTTGCTGTTCGGTCGGCGCGAGTTTGGTGACGACTTTGAGGTCTTCGCGTTTGAGGAAGTGGTTATCAGCGGTCTGAACCAGCAGGCCGGAACCAATGCGTTTGACGTCTTGCGCATTACGCCCTTGCTCCCACATCGAGCCGGCTTTTTTGACTTGCGACAGGTCGATGTGCAGTACGCGCACGTTTTTCTTGGCTTCAAAAATGGCCAAGGCTTCAGGCGTGTACTCGGGTGCAATCAATACTTCAACGAACTGTTTGGATACGGCTTCGGCAGTTTTGCCATCGCACACGGTGTTAAACGCAATGATGCCGCCGAACGCGGAGGTCGGGTCGGTTTGGAAGGCTTTGCTGTAGGCTTCCAAGCTGTTCGCACCAACCGCTACACCGCATGGGTTGGCGTGTTTGATGATGACGCAGGCGGGTACGTCAAATGATTTGACGCATTCCCACGCGGCATCGGCATCGGCAATGTTGTTGTACGAGAGTTCTTTGCCTTGCAGTTGTTTGCCGGTGACGAGCGAGCCAGGCGCGGGGTAGAGGTCGCGGTAGAGTGCGGCGGTTTGGTGGCTGTTTTCACCGTAGCGCAGGTCTTGTACTTTGACCATATTGGCGTTGTGTTGCTCCGGATACTCCGCACGTGCAGCGACATCACGGGTTTGCGGGTCAATGCTGGAGAGGTAGTTGCTGATCGCTGCATCGTACTGGGCAATGCGGTTGAACGCAGCGACGGAGCATTTGAACTTGGTCGCGTCGGAAACAGCGTTGTTGGTTTTGAGTTCGTTCAGTACTTCGGCGTATTGATTCGCGTCGGTCAATACGACCACGTCGCGCCAGTTTTTCGCTGCGCTGCGTACCATCGCCGGACCGCCGATGTCGATGTTTTCAATCGCGTCCTCCAGCGTGCAGTTGGCTTTGGCAACGGTGGCTTCAAACGGGTAGAGGTTCACAACCAGCATGTCGATGGTGTCAATACCGTGCTCGGTCAATGCCGCCATGTGCTCGGGTAAATCACGACGCGCGAGCAAGCCGCCGTGGATTTTCGGATGCAGGGTTTTGACGCGGCCGTCGAGCATCTCCGGAAATCCGGTGTGCGTGGCGACTTCTACTACCGGCAGACCCGCGTCGGCGAGCAGTTTGGCCGTGCCGCCAGTCGAGAGCAGTTTCACGCCGTGCGCGTGCAGAGCCTGCGCGAGCTCAAGCACGCCGGTTTTGTCCGAGACGGACAACAATGCTGTTTTGATCATGATTTCCTCGTTAATTTAAAAAGATAAAAATCGTTCGTGTGATTGCGTTAGCCTGATCCGGCTTTAGTTTGCTTTCAGAGCAAATCGTATTGCTGTAATTTTTTGCGCAGCGTGGCGCGATTCACGCCCAGCCATTCGCTGGCTAAACTTTGATTGTTGCGGGTTTTCGCCATCACCCATTCGAGCAGTGGTTTTTCGCACGCCGACAGCATCATTTGATGCAGATGGCTCGGCGTCGCGCCGTCCAGATCCTGAAAATACACCTCGAAATGGTGACTCAGGCACGCAGCGATGTCCACCATGCCGCCTTCTGTTCCTTCGGTTTTTAGAGATTGCGCCGTCACATCCAGCGCCACCGCGCCATGCGCCACATTTGATATCAATTCTTTTTTTTCTGCCAACATATTGACTGCTTTCATCGTTCACTCTGTTTTTTACTTATACTGAATCACCGCTCGCGTCGTACGGTAAATACTCGTACCGCTCGGCCAATTCGTCAAAAAAATCCGCCACTGCCTGCAATTGCATCGTCGTCTCATCCAATGCATTCATGCGCTGGCGAAACGCTTCCCCACCCCGCAACGGCGTCACATACCAGCCAATGTGTTTGCGCGCGGTGCGCACACCCATGAACTCGCCATAAAAATCATAATGGTGTTGCAAATGCGCCAGCAGCACCGACTTCGCCTCCGCCACTGTCGGCGGATTGATCAGCCGACCATCGCGCAGATACGCCACAATTTCACGAAAAATCCATGGCCGTCCCTGCGCTGCACGCCCAACCATCACCGCATCCGCACCCGTTGCCTCCAGCACAAACTTCGCTTTCTGTGGACTGATCACATCACCATTGGCCACCACCGGAATTTGCACCGCCTGCTTGACCGCGCGAATGGTGTCGTATTCGGCCTCGCCTTTATAACCGTCGGCGCGCGTACGCCCGTGTAAAGTGAGCATTTGAATGCCGCAATCCTGCGCCATTTTAGCAATGGTCAAGGCATTTTTTTGCTCACGGCTCCAACCGGTTCGAAACTTCAAGGTCACCGGCACATCGACCGAACGCACAACCGACTCCAAGATTTTCTGTACCAACGGCTCATCGCGCAACAGCGCAGAACCCGCCGCCGTACTGCACACCTTTTTCGCCGGACAGCCCATATTGATGTCGATGATTTGTGCGCCTTTATCGACATTAAACGCCGCCGCATGCGCCAACATCTGCGGATCCGCACCCGCGATCTGCACCGCAATTGGCGCCGACTCACCCGCGTGATTCAAGCGTCGCGTGCTTTTATCCGTATGCCACAGCTGCGGATTGGAGGCGGCCATTTCAGAGACCGCATAGCCAGCGCCCATGCGCTTACACAACTGACGAAACGGACGATCCGTCACGCCCGCCATCGGTGCGACAAACACATTATTGGGTAATTCATAAGGGCCGATTTTCATATCCAACGCGTCACGAGCGGCTGCAAAAACCGCTCCCTTTTCATCCAAAAAACTGTTGATCAAAAATCGTGCACCACAATTTTTCCACAGTCACTATTGTAGCAAACCCCAGCGGTGCACCCGAAACAATTTGCTTAAAAATTAAGCAAAATTTATGCTTTAGCGGAGCAACAACCATAAAAAAACGCCCTGCAATAAGCAAGGCGTTTTTTATTTTTGGGGTGGCTGATGGGGCTCGAACCCACGACAACAGGAATCACAATCCTGGA
>CAZCYS010000105.1:0-4740 GCA_964502825.1 uncultured Hydromonas sp.
CGGTAGGCTTTCACCGCCGCTTGGTACTGCACCAAATCCGGCGAGGACTGCGCATCCAAATAGCTCATCAAATCGCTCAAGTTGGCAATCGCGAATACCGGAATCCCAAAATCCCGCTCCACCGCCTGAACCGCAGAAAACTCGCCCACCTCGGTCGCATTGCCACTTTTTTCCATACGATCCAATGCGATCAGCACCGCCACCGGCGTTGCTCCCGCCGCGCGCAGCATCTTGACCGATTCGCGTACCGATGTACCTGCTGAAATCACATCATCGACGATGACTACACGTTTGCCTTCCAACGGCGCGCCGACCAGCACACCGCCTTCGCCGTGGTCTTTGGCCTCTTTGCGGTTGTAGGCATACGGCACATTGCGCCCTTTTTGCGCCAACGCCATCGCGGTGGCCGAAGCGAGCGTGATGCCTTTATATGCTGGGCCAAACAGCGCATCAAATGCAAAACCTTGCCCCATGCGTTCGATCAATACCTCTGCGTAGCCATTGGCCAGTTGCGCCAAACTCGCGCCGTCGTAGAACAATCCGGCATTAAAAAAATAGGGCGACAAACGCCCCGCTTTGGTTTTGAATTCGCCAAAACGCAACACGTCCTGCGCCAATGCAAATCGAATAAAATCGTGTGCTGTACTCATGGTTGTTACCTGTTTTAATTCAATTGGATTTATGCCGCATCTGTCGCATCTTTGGGCACAGCAAAGCGCGCCGCCCAAATACCGACCTCATACAACAAACACAAAGGGATCGCCAGCAGCAGCATGGAAACCGCATCCGGCGGCGTGACCAGTGCCGATACGGCAAATGCACCGACGATCATATACGGCCGCCACTCTTTGAGCTGTTGAATCGACACGAAACCGAGCTTGACCAGCACCACCACCACCACCGGCACCTCAAAAGCCAAGCCAAATGCTAAAAACATCGCCAACCCAAAACTCAAATAGCGATCAATATCGGTCGCCATCTCCACGCCATGTGGCGTAAGACTGGCCATGAGCTTAAACACCGTCGGAAAGACGATGAAATACGCAAACGCCGAACCGACCAAAAACAGCAGATACGAGGATACCACCACCGGCACGACCAATTTTTTCTCGCGCGCATACAAACCCGGCGCGACAAACGCCCAAACCTGATACAACACCACCGGCAAGGCGACGACAAACGACACCCACAGCACGAATTTAATCGGCACGAAAAAGTTCGAGGTCACTTCAGTGGAAATCATGCGTGCGCCTTCGGGTAGGCTGCGTACCATCGGCGCGGAAAACAGCTCGAAAATGCCGTTGCGCCAGTAAAACAAAGCCACGAACACGATCAACACGGCCGCCGCGCTGCGAATCAGACGATCGCGCAGCTCAACCAAATGCGCCATCCAACCGTCCAAGCCAATCGCTTCGTCATCCTTTTGTTCGGGGGTGTTGAGTTTTTGAACCATAAAATAACTTCAATTATTGAATCGTGCGGATCATGCGCGAAAATGGGGAGTTAGGGAAATTCAACAAATGGGGACAATCGGCCTTTTTAAAAAAAACCGCGCGCGCGTGTTGATTTCTGATGCGCCCGATGAATCGACATACGCGCCGCCTCAGTTCGCACCCGTTTGGGTAAACGTTGCTGCGCCTTATACCACTGCGGGGTTTTGCCCAATTTGACTTGCCAACTGGCGCGACCAGTGCGCCGCGCCCGCGCAATGGCCAAAGCATTTTGATAGGCACTGTTGTCCACCGGCTTACCCAGAGACAAGCTTTCATAGCCTTGCTGCAACTCATCGTGCGTGTCCTGCCACGACTGGCGCATCTGCTGTTCCGCCGAACGAATCTCACTCTGTACCGATTGAGCCATACCCTTGATTTCATTCAATTCAGCGGTATTCATCTCGCGCGTAACCTCGTCTTTGACCGTCTGAACATAACGCTGCGCGCGACCAAACAGCGCACCGGCAATACGGGCGACTTTTGGCAAACGTTCCGGCCCCAAAACAATCAGCCCGACGATCGCGAGGATGAAAATTTTGGACAAACCCAAATCAAACATAGCGTATGTACTCGGCTAAAATGCGGTCAATTACGCGGAATGGCTTTTGTCTTTTTGTTCGGCGTTGATGGTTTTGTTATCCTCCAGCGCCTTGCCCACTTGACCCGATTTTTCTTCCTCGCCCTTCATGCCTTCTTTAAAGCCGCGTACCGCTTCACCTAAGTCGCGTCCAGTGTTGCGCAGTTTTTTCGTGCCGAAAATCAACACGATGACCAACAGCAAAATAATCCAGTGCGTTAAGCTAAATCCACCCATGTCGTACTCCTCAATCTGTTTAAAATCAATCTGTTACTGAGCATTGGCAAAGCCGCGCCACGGACGCGGGCCTGCCAAAATGTGCAAATGCATATGATACACCTCTTGCCCGCCGGCTGGGCCGACATTCATCAGCACGCGAAAGCCGCCCTGCGGCAAGGCCGGTGCGCCATTGTCCAGTGCGATTTGTGGCGCGAGCGCCATCATGCGCCCAACCATCGCCGCACGTTCGGGCGTCTGACAGTCCGCCAGCGTCTCGATGTGGGCTTTGGGAATCAATAAAATATGAATCGGTGCGGCGGGATTGATGTCCTTGAACGCAACGAATTCATCATCTTCATACACCTTACCGGCAGGGATTTCACCAGAAACGATTTTACAAAAAATGCAGTCTGCACTCATATTGACCTCTATTTTTAATCCGAGTTAGTAAACGCCAACTTTCAACATATCTTCGATTATTCGCTGCGCGAGGCTTTCTCCACCAAGCCCGACAAGCCCTCACGACGCGCCAATTCGTCCGCCACATCGGCCAACGTTAAATCATACTGGGCCAACATGACCATCAGATGAAACAGCAAATCCGCCGACTCGTACACGATCTGTTCGCGGTTTTCGCCTTTCGCTGCGATCACGACCTCGGTTGCTTCTTCACCGATTTTTTTCAAAATGCTGTCCGTACCTTTGTGAAACAATTTGGCAACGTACGAACTGTCGGGGCTGGCGGTTTTGCGCGATTCGATGGTCGCGCTCAGTTGTTCAAACACGCTTTGCATATTCATAAACGGCTCTCAGCTGGCGGCATATCTGAATTCTCAACATCCGACGCATAAATCAGCGCTGGGTCTTTGAGCACCGGTTCAGTCACTTCCCAAGCCTGCGCATCAAAGTTAAACGATTCAAAAAAGCAGCTGTTACGCCCCGTGTGACACGCAATCCCGCCGACCTGCTCCACCGTCAGCAGCAGCACATCCTGATCGCAGTCCATGCGCAGGGATTTGACGTGTTGCACATGGCCGGACTCTTCGCCTTTGAACCACAGTTTGCGGCGCGAACGCGAAAAATACACCGCCTGGCGCAGCTCCATGGTTTTTTGCAATGCCTCACGGTTCATCCACGCAAACATCAAGACTTTATGCGTTTCATGATCCTGAACAATCACAGGAATCAGCCCCTGATCGTCCCACTCAATCCGATTGAATCGTTCCACTATAATACCTATTTCTCAAAATCGAAACATAAAGTTATCATTCACTAACTTTATTGCTCATTACCGAACACAAATTCCCTGCTCGGCCATAAATGCCTTCGCTTCTTGCACCGTATAGGTGCCGAAGTGAAAAATACTCGCGGCCAACACCGCATCGGCGCGACCATCCTTAATCCCATCCACCAAATGCTGCAAATTGCCCACGCCACCGGAGGCAATCACCGGAATGCGCACCGCATCCGCTACCGCACGCGTCAATGCAAGGTCAAAGCCGCATTGCATGCCATCGCGATCCATACTGGTGAGCAAAATCTCACCCGCGCCCAGCGCATCCATTTGCCGCGCCCATTCAATCGCATCAATGCCTGTGCCCTTGCGCCCGCCGTGCGTGAACACTTCCCAGCGCGGGGCATCATCCGGCGAGCCATCAACGCGCTTGGCATCAATTGCCACCACGATGCACTGCGAGCCGTATTTATCACTCGCATCCCTGACCAACTGCGGGTTAGCGACTGCGGACGAGTTCATCGACACCTTATCCGCGCCTGCATTGAGCAAACGCCGAACATCCTCAACCTTGCGCACGCCACCACCGACCGTCAGCGGAATAAACACTTCCGAGGCCACATCCTCGATGATGTGCAAAATCAAATCACGATCGTCCGAGGTCGCGGTGATGTCCAAAAAAGTCAGCTCATCCGCACCCTGCTCATTGTATCGGCGCGCGATTTCCACGGGATCACCCGCATCGCGCAAACCGACAAAGTTCACGCCCTTGACCACGCGACCGGCAGTCACGTCCAGACAGGGGATAATTCGTTTCGTTAACATTATGCCAAGCCCAATAGCTCATCCGCGCGCGCCTGCGCCGCTGCGAAATCCAAATCGCCTGAGTAAATCGCGCGACCGCAGATCACGCCCTCGATGCCTTCGTCGGTCACGGCGCAGAGGTTTTCAATATCCGCCATATTCGACAGGCCACCCGATGCGATCACCGGAATGGTCGAAGCCTGCGCCAGTTTGACCGTCGCGTCGATGTTGATGCCTTGCAGCATACCATCGCGACCGATGTCGGTGTAGATGATCGAATTCACGCCGTAGTCTTCGTATTTTTTCGCCAAATCGGTGACTTCGTGCTTGGTGATTTTGCTCCAGCCGTCGGTCGCCACTTTGCCGTCCTTCGCATCCAGTCCGACGATGATGTGGCCGCCAAAGGCAATGCA
>CAZCYS010000106.1:0-4614 GCA_964502825.1 uncultured Hydromonas sp.
GCCGCAAAAAACATCGCTCGATCGCGATTCGCCGCCTCGGCCAAGGCCAGCGCAATTTCACTGATTTCCTTTTCCGCCGCAATTTTTTTAGACAACTCCTCCACCCGATAATGATTCAGCGCGGACGAGCGAAAGTACTGCGAACTAATGACCGCGCACGAGCTGAGCATCAAGCCCACCAAGATAAACGCCATCATATAAAAAATGCCCTCCGCGCCAGAGTTCAAGGCATAAAACAAAATAGCCGGCAGCAACAATCCCAACAAACACACCACAAAAATCCGCACATTGAACAAATGCATGCCATACAACAACACCGCGTACACCAAAATCACAATATTAATGGGCAAAAACAAATCGCTACCACCCCAAGCCACCAGCCAAATACCGCAACCAATGCCCAAACAACTCAACAAATTAAGCAATAAAACCATACGCTCCCATGTCGTTACAGACACAGAATCCTCATAAAACAGATAAGCGGTATACAAACCCATTTCCAGCAAAACCACCACGATCAAACCAATTGACCAACCCAACAACAACGGCGTGGAAAGATAACCATCATAAATACCAAAAATAAACCCCGCGGTGATGATACTGATCAACGAAAAATTCAGATGCAAGCCCGAAGAAAAGCGAACTCGATCAGCAACCAATCGGTGCGCATATTGCAAACCCTCAAACGCCACACTGCTCATGACACCACCTCTTTCGACGATTTCGCGCGTTTAGCCACTCGCAGCTGCACATACGCCGTCACCTGCACCAAAATGATGGCCAGCATAATTAACCCAGCCCCCATCAGATTACGCAGACTAAACGGCTCATTCAAAACAAACCACCCAACCGCCGCGCCGAACAACGCCTCAAGACTCAAAATAATCGCAGCCACCGGCGGACTCACCCAACGCTGTCCATAAATTTGCAAGGTATACGCCACCACCCCAGAGAGCAGTCCCGCATAAAGCAAATACCAGCGCACCTCAATCAACGCCGCCCAACGCCACGGCTCGCGCAACAGCCACGAACTCACACCACTCAAAACCGCACACGTCGCCATCTGAACAAAAGCCAAAGGCAAAACCCGCCCCCGCTCTTGACTACGCCCCATCGCCCCCACATGCACCGCCCACAGCAACGAACCGAGCAAAATCCACCAATCACTGCGACCAATCTCAAACGCATGCGTACTGGTGGTCAACAAAAACAAGCCCAAACACCCCAAACCCGCCATACTCAACTGCCAAGAAGCAATCGGCGTCGAAAACAGCAAAAAAGCAACAAATGGCACAAAAACAATATACAAACCCGTGATAAAACTGGCTCGATACACCCAAGCCTCCACCAAGCCGATTTGCTGCGCACCCAAGGCCAACCAAAGCCAGAACCCCAGAATCACCCCCGCACGCCATTCACCCGAACTCAATCGCCAGCGCTTTCCCTGCCCAGCCTCGCGCTGAAACCCCAGCAACAGCGCCAAAACAAGCGCCGGCAAAGCGCTGCGCAAGGCATTGAACAACAAAGGCCCCATATACACCATCGCCAATTTTTGAGGCCAGAACCCCACACCCCAAATCATCGCGCACAACCACAATGCCAAATGAGCCAAGCGGAAAGAACCGTTCATACACCTCCAAAAACGATGGGTCAAAAAAACCTACCTGATATACCCAATATGAAACAAAAGCCCTTGAAAGTAAAGGAAAAATCACCTCCAAACCGCATCAACCACCCCGCCCAACCAACTACCCTCGACAAATCATCTCAAACGCAACACATGACCGCCACACTCCCCCGACACAACCTTTTTATGCTTGCATTACCAACCAAACACGCAGTGCCGCCAAGCATCAGTCAAAACGACGCCGCACACCATGCGGCACGCATCACCCAGCCCAGTTAGAGCCCATTACACCAAGTGTTGTACTCCTCCGAAATCCTTGAAAACACAGGCTTACACGCGTAATCTGAACTCAACAACACGACTGATTCAGCATCCAAAAAATCACCCCGTGTTGGCTCAGCACCGTCACCAAAACCCTGCCGAGCAAAACGCTTATCCATTGAAGAGGCAACCATAGACAAGCGACCTCCCTTTCATTTGCCTCATAGGAGATTCACTATGTTACGCACCAAAATCGCTCTCATCACCGCCGCCATCCTGTGCACAGCAGTTGCTCATGCAGGCTCCATCACCGCAGGTACAGGTAGCGCTGGTTCCAGCTCAGCCTCTACCTCCAGCGGCATCGCCGGCGCCTTCACCATCGGCACAGGCATTCACGGCGCAACCACCACCAACACCAGCGCAGGCAACGCGGTCTCTGGCGCCGTCGTGACACCCTCCAGCATCGTCACACAGTCGACAACTGCTTCAACATCTCAAAACACTGGCGTCTCAGGTGGCTTGGGCTTTGGCGCAGCAGGAGCAGTCGGCACCTCCGGCTCAACCACAGGTGCAGGCGCGACCGGCCATATGAACACGCTGCTGTGGGTATTCCCATAATCCGCGAGGATTCACTTAAAAGATCGTGTGCTTAACACGAGTTCGACAGGGGAGAACGGCCTAACAGCCCAGTATCCCCTTTTTTAGGAGCATCAAATGAAAACCGTTTTAAAAATCATCGTACTGAGCAGCCTGTTAATCTCCGCACCATGGACGCACGCACAATCCAGCACGACCACCGCCAACTCGGATTCCAACGCCAACTCAACGGCGACCGGTAATGCCAATGGCACCAACACCAATATCATCAATTTTCCGAGCGGCCCCGCCAACAGCGCCCACCAAGAAACCGTGGAATACAAAGGCAGCTACACCATGAAAAGCGCACCCGCGCTGTATGCCCCACCGTTGGTCACCACCATGACCGACACCTGCATGGGTTCCACCAGCATGGGTGCCTCCTTCTCAGGGTTCGGATTCAACGGCGGCAGTACTTGGACGGATAAAAACTGCGTTCGTCGCCTCGATGCGCGGGAATTTCGCGCCATGGGCATGAACGATGTCGCGATTGCTTTGCTGTGTCAAAACCCGGAAAATCAACTCGCCGTTGAGGCCACAGGACGCGCGTGCCCAAACGCAAAAGCCAATGCTCAGACCGAGATCCGCGACCTCAAAGCGGTTGATACCACGCCAATAGCTGCGACGCCCCATGACAGCGCTTCTTCAACCGCAGCCAGCGCACCTCGACCAGAGCGCGAGAGTAAACGCTAATCCTTCATATTTAATCCGAACGAGCAGCCGATACCGCCGACCAGCGCCACGCCCAGCCCCCTGCTTGAAACAAACATTGAGCGCGTGAATCTCTATTCGTACAAAAACAAAACCGCCCAAAATCCAGCGCAATGCCCAATAAAAAACGCACCCAAAGGTGCGTTTTTTACAACTCATACGTGATTCGTCTGAATCAGTCGGTTTAATGAATTAAACCTTGATTTCAACGTCCACGCCAGCAGGCAAGTCCAGCTTCATCAAAGCATCCACTGTTTTTTCGGTCGGATCAACGATGTCCATCAAACGTTGATGCGTACGAATTTCGAATTGATCGCGTGAAGTTTTATTCACGTGCGGTGAACGCAAAATATCAAAGCGTTGAATACGTGTTGGCAAAGGAACCGGACCTTTAACGATCGCGCCCGTGCGCTTTGCTGTTTCCACGATTTCAGCTGCTGATTGATCGATCAAACGATAGTCGAATGCTTTCAAACGAATACGAATTTTTTGCTTAGCCATTTTTTGCTTTCCAAAGAACGAGGTGATTGCTCACCGATTAAATAAAGAACATAAATAAAACAGAGCAAGGCAGCGCACCGCCTCACTCTGGCACTACAAATTACGCAGTGATCTTAGCCACGACACCCGCGCCGACGGTACGGCCACCTTCGCGAATCGCGAAGCGCAAGCCTTCTTCCATCGCGATTGGCGCGATCAATTCGACAGACATAGATACGTTGTCACCTGGCATAACCATTTCTTTGTCTGCTGGCAAAGTCACGGCACCGGTCACGTCCGTAGTACGGAAGTAGAATTGTGGACGGTAGTTGTTAAAGAATGGGGTGTGACGACCACCTTCTTCTTTGGACAATACGTATACTTCCGCGTCGAATTTGGTGTGTGGGTTGATGGAACCTGGTTTGGCCAATACTTGACCGCGCTCTACGTCTTCACGCTTGGTACCACGCAACAGTACACCCACGTTGTCACCGGCTTGACCTTGATCCAGCAATTTGCGGAACATTTCTACACCGGTACAGGTGGTTTTTTGAGTTGGTTTGATACCAACGATTTCGATCTCTTCACCGACTTTAACGATGCCACGTTCGATACGACCGGTTACGACGGTACCACGACCAGAGATGGAGAATACGTCTTCGATTGGCATCAGGAATGTGCCGTCCACTGCACGCTCTGGTGTAGGGATGTAGCTGTCCAATGCATCGCCCAAAGCCAAGATAGATGGTTCGCCGATGTCTGATTGGTCACCTTCCAATGCCAATTTGGCAGAGCCTTTGATGATTGGCAAGTCGTCGCCTGGGAAGTCGTATTTAGACAACAATTCGCGAACTTCCATTTCGACCAATTCCAACAATTCTTCGTCGTCAACCATGTCG
>CAZCYS010000107.1:0-4568 GCA_964502825.1 uncultured Hydromonas sp.
CCATCATGTTTACGGTTTTACCTACACCCGCACCACCGAACAGACCAACTTTACCACCCTTAGCAAACGGGCAAATCAAGTCAATCACTTTAATCCCAGTTTCCAACAACTCGGTTGATGGGCTCAATTCATCAAATTTTGGTGCCAAGGCATGGATTGAACGTTTTTCATCAGTCACAACCGGACCGGCTTCGTCAATCGGGTTACCCAAAACGTCCATAATACGACCCAAAGTCCCTGTCCCTACGGGTACAGAGATAGGCGCACCGGTGTTTTTCACAGTCACGCCACGACGCAAGCCATCAGAAGAGCCCAAGCAAATTGTACGAACGATGCCATCGCCCAACTGTTGTTGTACTTCCAAAGTCAACGCAGAGCCATCCATGACCAGTGCGTCATAAATTTTCGGCATGTTATCACGCGGAAATTCAACGTCAATTACCGCACCAATACACTGAACGATTTTACCTTCTACCATTATTTCACTCTCAATCATGAATTAACTAAAATTCCCGTGACATCTTTGAACTCGTCATCGAGTTGGCGTCACACCACATGCTACTTGCCAAAAACTATTTAACTCTTGGCATCTTTTTTGTTTATCTTGTTCAGACAAACCGTTCATCTGCTCACGCAGGACAGCGACCATGTGCTCTCGATCACTTTTATTACGCATCATTGGGCATATTTCCAAAACCTTCACCCAATCCTCGCACACAGATTCCGAACTGTGGCGCACAACTGAATGACTACCCAAATCATTTTCCGCCTTTTTTTGGCAAGCGGCTAACCCGCCAACCAAGCCCACCATCGTCATACCAAACAGAATGCGCGCGAGCTGTGAGCACACACGCCGATGATCGGGTTTATACCGCAGCCGCGCCACCAACAATCTCTGACAGCTCTTTGGTAATCGCCGCTTGGCGTGATTTGTTATACACCAATTGCAATTCGCCAATCACGTTCTTCGCATTGTCCGAAGCCGCTTTCATGGCAACCATACGCGCAGATTGCTCAGATGCAATATTTTCAGCAACGGCCTGATAAACCAATGCTTCGATATAACGCACCAACAACTCATCCACAACCGTTTCAGCCGATGGCTCGTAGATGTAATCCCAAGAGTAGTCTTTTTTCTCTGCATCGGTTTGCGCCAAGGTGCTTTTTGGCAAAGGAATCAATTGCGCCACCACTGGCTCTTGCTTCATGGTATTGACAAATTGCGTATACGCGAGATAGACCGCATCCACTTCGCCCGCCAAATAAGCATCAATTTGTACTTTAACCGCACCAATCAACTCATCCATATGGGGGACATCACCAATATGAGTGCTTTCTGACACCACATCCGCACCAATTCGGTTCAAAAACCCTAGACCTTTACTGCCAATTGCGGTCATTTGCACCTTGCATCCGGCATCATTCCAGTCTTTCATTTGGGTGGTTGCGGCACGCAAAATATTGGTATTCAAACCACCGCACAAACCTTTATCCGTCGTGACCAAAATCAAGCCCACATTCTTAATCTGAGCACGCTCGGTCAAAAATGGATGCTGATATTCTGAATTGGCAGCACTCATGTGTGCTGCGATATTACGCACTTTGTCTGCGTATGGACGAGCCATACGCATACGCTCTTGCGCTTTACGCATTTTTGAAGCGGCGACCATTTCCATGGCTTTTGTGATCTTTCGCGTATTTTGTACGCTTTTGATCTTTCCGCGAATTTCTTTCATGCTGGGCATGGCTTAATCCTATACCAATTAGAACGCTGAGTTTTGTTTGTAGGCTTTGATTGCGTCATGTAAAGCAGCTTCGTCTTCTTTGCTTACTTCTTTTTTCGCTTCAATACCATCAATCAATGCGCCATAACTTGTTTTCAGGAAGTCAACCATGCCTTTTTCAAATGGCAGTACATCTTTGACTTCAACATCATCCAAGTAGCCGTTATTAGCGGCAAACAGTGATGCAGCCATTTCCCAAACTTGCAGCGGTTTGTATTGCGGCTGTTTCAGCAACTCAGTAACGCGGCGACCACGTTCCAGCTGTTTGCGGGTTGCCTCGTCCAAATCGGAAGCAAACTGTGCAAACGCAGCCAACTCACGATACTGCGCCAAGTCGGTACGAATGCCACCGGACAGCTTTTTGATCGCTTTGGTTTGCGCCGCACCACCCACACGCGATACGGAAATACCGGCGTTAATCGCTGGACGGATACCCGCATTGAACAAGTCGGTTTCCAAGAAAATTTGACCGTCGGTAATGGAAATCACGTTGGTCGGTACGAATGCGGTTACGTCACCTGCTTGGGTTTCAATTACTGGCAATGCGGTCAGTGAGCCGGTTTTGCCTTTGACTTCACCATTGGTGAATTTCTCAACGTAGTCTTCGTTCACGCGAGCCGCGCGTTCGAGTAAACGGCTGTGGAGATAGAATACGTCGCCAGGATACGCTTCACGTCCTGGAGGACGGCGCAACAACAATGAAATTTGACGGTATGCCCAAGCTTGCTTGGTCAAGTCATCATAAATAATCAAGGCATCTTGACCGCGATCGCGGAAGTATTCACCCATAGAGCAGCCGGCATACGGTGCCAAGTATTGCATAGCCGCAGAATCCGAAGCGGATGCCGCCACAATGGTGGTGTATTCCATTGCACCATGTTCTTCCAGCTTACGAACCACATTCATAATAGAAGAGGCTTTTTGACCAATCGCAACATAGATACACTTAAGGTCTTTGCCCTTTTGGTTGATAATGGTATCCACCGCAACCGCTGTTTTACCCGTTTGACGGTCACCAATAATCAATTCACGTTGGCCACGACCCACTGGAACCATCGCATCAATCGCTTTCAAACCGGTTTGCACAGGTTGATCAACTGATTTACGCCAAATCACGCCCGGCGCTACTTTTTCGATAACGTCTTTGTGTTGCGCATTGACAGGGCCTTTACCATCAATCGGATTACCCAAGGCGTCAACAACGCGACCGAGCAATTCAGGACCGACCGGAACTTCCAAAATACGACCTGTACATTTTACGATATCGCCTTCGGAAATACCTTCGTACTCACCCAAAACAACGGCACCCACCGAATCGCGCTCCAAGTTCAATGCCAAGCCAAAAACGTTGCCGGGAAATTCCAACATTTCACCTTGCATCACATCGGCCAAACCGTGGACACGACAAATACCGTCCGTTACAGAAACGACCGTGCCTTGCGTGCGCAAGTTAGCAGAGTCGTCCACACCTTGAATTCGATTCTTAATCAATTCACTGATTTCAGAAGGGTTCAGTTGCATGCTCATTGCTCCAAATTTATTCACTACTGCCAATCCCTTGATTGGCAGATCTATTGCTGCTCTGCGTGTTTATACCGTCAAAGCAGACTGCATGCGTGCCAATTTTGCACGCACAGACATATCCAACACTTCGTCACCAACCGTTACGCAAAAACCACCAATCAGGTTGCTGTCCACCGAGATTTCCGGCTTGAGCTTTTTGCCCAATTTTTTCTCCAAAGCGACAACCAACTCATGCGTCTCTTGTTCACTCATCGCATGCGCGCTAACGATATGCGCATCAGCAGAGCCTTCGTACGCATTTTTATGATCCAAAAATGCCTCATAAATAGCCGGCAGCGCATCCACTCGGCTTTGCATGATGATGGCGCTTAAGAAATTTTTATGTGATTCCGAAGAAGGCTTTAATGCTTCTTCAAAAAGCGAAACCAATTGATTTTTCGCCACTTTGGGATTGTGCGCCAATTGACGAATCTGTTCCTGACCGACCAATTGTGCCGCATTCTCTAAAAACGCAGCCCAGCCGGACAAGTTGTTTTCTGCCTTCGCCACATCAAACGCGGCTTGTGCGTAAGGACGGGCGATGGTTCCGATTTCAGCCATATCTCACCCGCCTTTACAGTTGTGCTTTGTATTGCGCCAACAAGTCCGCATGGTTGTCCGCATTGATTTCACGACGCAAAATTTGCTCAGCACCAGCGACCACCAAGCCAGCAACTTGATCACGCAATGCATCTTTGGCACGAACCACTTCTTGCGAAGCATCGGCCTGAGCCTGCGCCAAAATACGTTGCGCTTGTTCAGTAGCATCGGTTTTTGCTTGAGCTTCGATCGCTTGCGCGCGCTTTTCCGCTTCCATCACGATATTTTGTGCATGCTCGCGTGCTTCACGCTCAAAGCTGACAGACTGCTCTTTTGCCGCCTCTAAAGCTTTTTTGCCTTGTTCAGCAGCAGCCAAACCGGCCGCAATTTTCTCACGACGCTCATCAATCGCCTTAATCATTGGCGGCCAGATGAACTTCATGGTGACCCACGCCAAGGTGAGGAACACCAAGGTTTGGATAAATAATGTTGCATTAATATTCACGACATCATTCCTTTAATTACGCAGACCGAGTCAATCGGTATGCGATAGACATTTACCGCACGCCACGCGCGGACACCCATGTGTCCCTCATGCGCGAGCGGCACTCAACCGATAACTGTTGATTAGCCTTGGAATGGGTTTGCGAACGCGAACATCATAGCGATACCAACACCAAT
>CAZCYS010000108.1:0-4565 GCA_964502825.1 uncultured Hydromonas sp.
AAAGGCTGGGTGTGGCTTTATTCATCTTTTGCATCGGCTTCTGCGGGTGCAGAGGTGGCAGCTTTGGCCACGGCGCGGGTTTTGATGCCGAGTTTGTCGCGCACGAGGTTTTCAATTTCCACTGCCAATGCCGGATTTTGACGCAGGTATTCGCGCGTGTTGTCCTTGCCTTGGCCGATTTTATTGCCTTTGTAGCTGTACCATGCGCCGGCCTTTTCGACGATGCCTTGCGCCACGCCCATGTCGATGATTTCGCCTTCGCGCGAAATGCCTTCGCCGTAGAGGATGTCAAACACGGCTTCTTTGAACGGTGGCGCGACTTTGTTTTTCACCACTTTGACGCGGGTTTCGTTACCGACGACTTCGTCGCCTTTTTTCAGGCCGCCGATACGGCGAATGTCCAAGCGCACTGAGGCGTAGAATTTGAGGGCGTTACCGCCGGTGGTGGTTTCGGGTGAGCCGAACATCACACCGATTTTCATACGGATTTGGTTAATGAAAATCACGGTGCAGTTGCTGCGACCGATGGAGGCGGTGAGTTTGCGTAGGGCTTGGCTCATCAGACGCGCTTGCAGGCCGGGTAATGAATCGCCCATGTCGCCTTCGATCTCGGCGCGCGGTACCAGCGCAGCGACCGAGTCAACCACGATCAGATCGACGGCGCCAGAGCGCACCAGTGCATCCACCATTTCGAGCGCTTGCTCGCCGGTGTCGGGCTGGGAGATAAGCAATTCGTTCAGGTTGACGCCGAGTTTTTGCGCGTATTGGGTGTCCAATGCGTGTTCGGCATCGACGAAGGCGCAAGTGCCGCCGAGTTTTTGCATTTCGGACACGACGTGCAGGGTCAATGAGGTTTTACCAGAGGATTCCGGCCCGTAAATTTCGATCACGCGGCCACGCGGTAGACCGCCGACGCCGAGCGCGACGTCCAAACCGAGCGAACCGGTGGAGACCACTTGCACGTCTGGCGGCGTATCGTTGCTGCCCAGACACATGATCGAGCCTTTGCCAAATTGTTTTTCAATTTGTGCCAATGCGGCGGCGAGGGCTTTGGCCTTCTCGGAGCTATTGGCGGCTTGGGTTACGGGGGCTTTGCTGTCTGCTTTGGCCATGATTCGTCCTTTGATATAGTGAAGCGCAAAGTAACGACCTACTTTGCGCTTGTTATAGGGGTTTGCGCACGTGTGCAATAGCCATTACTTTAACACAAATCGGGCTGCCTTTTTGTGCTGTTGCGTGTGTGGCGCTTGGCTGAAAAGAGAAGATGGATGCGTCAGTCACGCATCCATCTTTTTGATTTTTAACGCTATTTTAGAGTTTATGTGTTTTTGTGGTAGTTGGTGATGCGTTCAACCTCTTCGGCAGAACCCAAGAACACCGGTACACGCTGATGCAGGGATTCGGGTTGCATATCAAGGATGTTGTCCACGCCGTTGGTTGCCAAACCGCCTGCTTGTTCAACGATCATCGCCATTGGGCTGGCTTCGTACAGCAAACGGATGTGGCCGCTGTTTTTGCCGGTGCGTTGGTCGCCCGGATACATGAAAATCCCGCCACGGGTTAGGATGCGGTGAATGTCGGCTGCCATCGCAGCAACCCAGCGCATATTGTAGTGTTTGCCGAGCGGGCCGGTATCGCCGGCTTGTAATTCTTTGACGTAACGTTGTACCGGCGGGTACCAGAAACGTTCGTTAGAGGTATTGATGGCGAATTCGGCGGCTGCCTTTGGAATCTGCATATTTTCGTGGGTCAAAATCCATGAGCCGAGTTCAGGGTCTAAGGTGAAACAATGGGTTCCATGCCCGGTGGTCAGTACCATCAGGGTTTGCGAGCCATAAATGGCGTAACCGGCGGCCACTTGATCGCGGCCCGGTTGCAGGAAATCGTCCTCGTCCACACTGTGGTCGTGATCGACTTTTTTCAATACTGAGAAAATCGTGCCGACCGGCGAATTGATGTCAATATTGGATGAGCCGTCCAGCGGATCGAATACCAGCAAATATTCGCCCTGCGGGAAACGGTTCGGAATCTCGTAAATGGTTTCCATCTCTTCGGAGGCCATGCCCGCGAGATGACCACCCCATTCGTTCGCTTCGAGCAGGATTTCGTTGGACAACACATCCAGTTTTTTCTGCGCTTCGCCTTGGACGTTTTCACTGTCTGCTGAGCCTAAGACTTCGCCCAATGCACCTTTGGCAATGGAGCGGCTGATCAATTTACAGGCGCGCGAGACGACCTCCAGCAACAGCCGTAAATCGTTGGGAATGTTGTTGTATTCGCGTTGCTGTTCAATCAGATAACGCGATAGGGATTTGCGTTTCATGGTGCTCTTTCTATAAAGTAAAAAATCGGTCTGTACGGCGGTGATGTTGTTCCTACGCTTTTATTCGGTTTGTATTCGCTCTCAAGGCTGAGTTCATTCAATTGGGTAAATGCAGCGCCTTGCGCACAATTTCGCCCACATCATCCGATAGATTCGGCGCGGCGGCGATGTGTTGCAAGGCTTGCTTCATTTGGCCTTGATACGGCTCGGCAAACAAACGCCAGTTCTCGCAGCTGCGCGCCAGACGCGATGCAGTCTGTGGATTTTTTGCATCGATGGCCAATACTTGTTCCGCCCAGAAACGGTAGCCTGCAGCATCGGCTTGATGGAAGTGGTGCGGATTCATATTGCAAAATGCGAAAATCAGCGAGCGCAGGCGGTTTGGATTGGGATTTACAAACGCCGGATGCGCCATGAGCGCGTTCAGGCTCGCTTGCATCTGCGCGAATGTGCCGCTGCTGCGTGCGGCCTGTGCGCTGAACCATTTGTCGATGACCAGCGCTTCGTTTTGGTAACGTTGGTAAAAATCTTCGATCAGCGCGCCGGCGCCGACATTGTCATCATGGAAATATTCAATGGCGATGTTCAATGCCGCAATGCGATCGGTCATATTGTCGCTGTTTTGATACTGGTTGCGTACTGCGCGCCATGCGTCACCTTTGCGTTCGCGGGACTTGGCCCAATACGCCAAGGCCAGATTTTTCAAGCTGCGTTTGCCTGCGGATTCGCCGTCGTAACGATAGGCCGCGCCGTCGTTCAACTGCACATAGGTGTCCGACCAATAGTAGCCCAAGCTATGTACCAGTGCGTTGCCGACAGCTTTGCGCGCGGCAAACAATTTCTGCGGGTCAAGCGCTTGCGTGTGCTGCACTTTCTGCGCCAGCGTGGCGAAATTCGGCAAACTGAGCAATTGCGTTTTATATGATGAGCTCAAATGCGCGTCGAGCAAAATGCGCTCCAGCGTTTCGATCAAGTCTGCACTCAGATGAGCGGATTCGGGCGCGTTCAAAGCGCCGAGAATCGCTCGGGTGAACAGTTGTTGTGCCGCATCCCAGCGATTGAACGCGTCGGTGTCGTGGCGCAGCAGGGTGAGTAGTTGTGCATCGTTGTAGTCGTAGTGCATCTCAATCGGTGCGCTGAAATTGCGATTCAGCGATGGAATGGGTGCGCACGGGATGTTGTGGAAGGTGATGCTTTGCTCGCGCTCGGTCAAATGCACTGTTTTGTTCAAGACACCGGATTCATCCAGTGCGAGGCTTTGACCGAGGTGGTGTTGTGTTGTGCTTTCACTCGTAAGCAGCCCCAAGGTGATGGGAATGAGCAGCGGCGGTTTTTGGAAATTCGCCTGATCCCGTTCAATCCCAACCGGAGGGTTGTCTTGCGTCAGCGTCAGGGTATAGGTTTGTTTGGTGGCGTTGTATTGGCCGCGCGCGTGAACTTGCGGCGTGCCTGCTTGCTCATACCAGCGCGCGAATTGGCTCAAATCCACGCCGTTTGCGTCGGCCATGGCCATGCGAAAATCGTCGCAGGTGACCGCTTGACCATCATGACGCGCGAAATACAGATCCATGCCCTTGCGAAAGCCCTCGCGCCCGAGCAAAGCCTCGTACATACGCACGACTTCGGCGCCTTTTTCATACACGGTCATGGTGTAGAAGTTATTGATCTCTTCGTACTCATTCGGGCGCACCGGATGCGCCATCGGCCCCGCATCTTCGGCAAATTGCGCCGAGCGCAGGGTGTTGACGTTGGCGATGCGTTGCACCGCTCGCGCTGAGGCTGCGGCTGATTCGGACAGGCCTTGCGCCGCCTGATCGGCGGAGAATTCTTGGTCGCGATAGACGGTCAAGCCTTCTTTGAGGCTCAGTTGGAACCAGTCTTGGCAGGTCACGCGGTTGCCTGTCCAGTTGTGAAAATATTCGTGTCCCACCACCGCCTCGACACCTTCAAAATCGCTGTCGGTCGCGGTTTCGGGATGGGCGAGCACGTATTTGGTGTTGAAAATATTCAGCCCTTTGTTTTCCATCGCGCCCATATTGAAATCCGACGTGGCGACGATCATGAAGCGTTCTAAATCCAGCGGCAAATTGTAGCGTTGCAAATCCCACGTGATCGAGGCTTTCAGGCTGTCCATGGCAAATTGCGCTTTGGGCAAATCGTGGGGTTCGACGTAGACTTGCAGCAGTTTGCTCTGACCGTTGTGTTCGATGGTTTCTTCGATGTGCGCCAATTTACCCGCGAC
>CAZCYS010000109.1:0-3304 GCA_964502825.1 uncultured Hydromonas sp.
TGGCCGTTCACATATTTGAATGCATAGCGATGTTGATCCGCAGTCGGCATCAATTCAATCACGCCGATTTCAGAGTGACTCGCCACACGAGCGGTTTTGTCAAAATCTTGCCAACGGGTAAAATCTTTTTGGATCAAATCAGTCAGCTCGGCCAAGACATTTTTCAAACCGTGTTGGTTAATCAATGCCACCATATCGCTCAAATCAATAAAACGTGTTTTCATAGTTTCGTCTCCGTGTGAGTTACTTCTTTGTTAAAGTTTTATGAAATAAAAAATAATTTGGCGAATTTTAATGACAAAATGAGCAATAAAAAACTTCAAAAAGTGTACAATTTATCAAATAGTTTTGGCAAAAAGACCATTTAAACTTTCACTTTGACAAAATATGCTCAACAAAACAGATAAAAAACTCATTAGCCTGCTGCGCGTCAATGCGCGCACATCGGTTTCTGATTTGGCCAAAAAAATAGGGGTTTCGCGAACCACTGTGCAAAATCGCTTGGATCGGTTAGAGCAGTCGGGTGTTATTGCCGGCTATACCATTACGCTCAAGCCAGAGGTGGAGAAAAGCCAGATAAAGGCATTGATGTTCATTACCGCGGAAGGCAAAGAAGAGGCCAAAGTGATTGAGGCTTTGCGCGGTTTTCCCAGTATTGTGGAAATCTATAGTACCAATGGACATTGGGATTTGATGGTTGAAGTACAAACCGATAATCTGATCGAGTTTCACGAAATCTTGGCACAGGTGCGCATCATCCATGGGGTGCTGACTACGGAAACCACGATATTGTTGGCTCCATTCAAGCACTAACAATACTGCTTTTTAGGGTTATGTAGGATTCGCGTGCCGTGACAAAACGATTAAGAGCGTCGCGCCGAATCAAGTGAAGTGGATTCAAACATGATGAATGGTTTGATCGATTCTCTATCGCTTGATGGATAGAGATTTGGATATGGTTAAGGCGTATCCTTAAAATCCACGGCGTGGTAGCCATCTATTTGACCGGCCATGGTTTGGTCGGCGCGTTGTCCCAAATTGCCCAGTCCCTTGAGCTGCAACTGGAACAGGATCGAGTTGCTCGCTTTGTTGTTCCCTGTTTGCGTGCGCTGCCCGACCAAGCGGAAAATCCAACAATCGTGGGCGTACTCGAATCCGGCGTAAACGTCGTTGACTTTTTTCGATTGCAGGTTGTAGTTTAGACGCGCCACGGCGTACAAATTATTTGACACATAGCTGACGGGGAATTGCGTGGCGACGTACACGGTTTTGGCCGGTTCTTTGAGAATGCGGTTTTCGTGGTAGCCGAGATTGAACACCTGACGAAAGCTGGGTTGCCAGCGAATCGCCGCGTCGGTTCGCAGCAGTTTGTTGTTGTCCATATTGTATTGAACGAAACCCTGCGCCCATAGGTTTGGCGCGATGCGTCCCGACATGGCGGCCAAAACGTCAGATTTGCGGCTGGTGTTGGTTGTGGTGGTGTTCGGCAGAGTGACGCTTTGCTCGTCAAAATAGTAGCGTTGTGCCACGGATGCTTGCAGTAATTCTTCACCAGTGTCTTGTGACAAGATGCGCGAGGTCACGCCGGTGGTGATTTGATTGGCTTGCGCAATGCGATCACTGCCGGTAAATAGGTTTTCGGTGTAAATGCGCGAGAAGTCCAAATCGGCCAAGGCGCTGTCAAAGTTCCAAATTTGGTTTTGGCTGCGGTACGGGATGTAGGCGTAATACAGCCGCGGCTCCAAGGTCTGAATCACGTTTTTACCGAACCATTGCGCGCGTCGCTCCATCACCAATCCGCTGTCTAAGCTCATGATCGGCAGTACGCGCGTGGCGTTTTTGTCATACACCACGCCGGTATTGCTCGGTACATAGCTCAGATTGTATTGTGTGGCATGAACTCCGATTTTTGGGATGAAAAATGCGCCGGGTTGACGCCATTCATAGCTCATGCTCGGGTAAATAATATGCCGCCAGCCTTCTGCGTGGTCGGTTTTATCAGGATGCGTGAAATGAATCGATTCGGCTTGGGTATTGAATACCCAGTTGCCCCAACGTTTTTTGTAATTTATATTCAATTGCGGCTCAAAGTCATACGGCACTTCGACGCTGTTCGCGCTGTCCTGTAAGGTTTGATAGGTCTTGCGCCGCAGGCGCATGTACAGATCATCGTCCTTGTATTGCAGGCTGAATGTACTCGGAATCGTGCGCGAGGCGGTATCGGCAATACGCGAGCCAAAATCATCGATGTAGTCTTTGTCCGAGACTTTTTGCCAATTCACATCGGCGCGCCATTGACCTTTGCCTAAGTCGCCACGGGTGGTGTGCTGAACCATCCAATAGTATCGTGCTTCGTCGGTCTTTCTGTCGTTCGGCATGTATTCGCCATACAGTTGACCGGAACCCCAGCGCGTCAGATAACGGTATTCCGCGCCCAAGCGCACACCGCGTTCGCTCAAAATGGTCGGGTAAAGTGTGGCGTCGTAGTTCGGTGCGATGTTGAAATAGTAGGGCACAATGATCGTTGCGCCATTGCTCGATGCGTAGCCGAAGGTCGGAGTCAATACGCCGGATTGGCGTTTGTTGCCCAGCGGTACGCGCAGGTACGGGCTGGCCAGAATTGGTACGTCTTTAAATACCAGCGTGGCGTTGCGCGCGATGCCCTGATCGGCATCCTGATCCAAAATCATCGAATCGGTTTTGATGTACCAATCGGGGTCTTCCGCCTGACAGGTGGTGTAGCGCGCTTGCGAGAGCAGGGCGCGGCGGCTGGATAGCAGGGTCAAGGATTCGGCTTTGCCGCGTCCATCGGTTTTGCTGACGGTGAAGTCCGCCGGTGTCACGCGGCCGGTTTCGCTCGACAGATTGTATTGCAGGTTTTGACCGGCGATGGAGCCGCCGTCGGCTTTGACCATTTTTGCATGGCCGTTGACCGATACTTGCTCGCTCGGGTAATCGTAATGAATCGTGTCGCCTTGCACGCGTGTGTCTTCGCGGCTGATGCAGGCTTTGCCCTTGAGGTAGATATCCTGATTGACCACGGCGGTGACGCTATCGGACACTGCTAAGGTATTGCCGGTATTGTCGGTCGCACCAACGGTTTTTGCGCCTTGCAAGTCTTGGCAATAGGGCAAAACCTCCTCGGCGGGCGGCGCGGTTTTCGGCGCAGGTGCTACCCAGACTTCTTCGGAAATGGTTTGCGCACTCACCGGCTCCACCAACGCGCCGGCACAGGAGAGTAACACCAAGGCGCGCAAAACGTGTTTGGTCAATGGGTTGACCAATGGGGTGTGCGACGCAGTGA
>CAZCYS010000109.1:3404-4546 GCA_964502825.1 uncultured Hydromonas sp.
GCGCCGGATGATATGGCCATTAACCCGGGAATTATTGATTTTCAGGATGCGGTCTATGGCCCGATTACCTATGATGCGGTGTCGTTGTTGCGTGACGCGTATATTGAGTGGCCGGAAGACGTGCAGATTGATTGGCTGGCGCGCTATTGGGAAATGGCGCGAGCGGCCGGATTGGTGGTGCCGGATACGTTTGACGTGTTCTACCGCGATTTTGAATTCATGGGTTTGCAACGTCATTTGAAAGTTCTGGGTATTTTCGCGCGCTTGTATCACCGCGATGGCAAATCGGGCTATTTGAAAGACTTGCCGCTGGTGCTCAAATACACGCGGCAGGTGGCCGCGCGTTACCGCGAGTTTGCACCGCTGTTGCGCCTGCTTGATGATGTAGCGCAGAAGGCTGGGACAGATGATACCACGCAGGTCGGTTATACTTTTTAAGGGTACAGTATGATTGATGTCGCGATGATTTTTGCCGCCGGACGGGGCGAGCGTATGCGTCCTTTGACCGATGTGACGCCCAAACCTTTGCTCGAAGTCGGTGGTAAGCCGCTGATCGTGTGGCAAATCGAAGCGCTGGCGCGCGCGGGCATACGCCGAATCGTGATTAACCATGCGTGGTTGGGCGAGCAAATTCCGGCGTATTTGGGCGATGGTTCGCGCTATGGGGTGCAGTTGTATTATTCGGCGGAGCGCGCGGCGCTGGAAACGGCGGGCGGTATTGCACAGGCATTGCCGACATTGACCGCGCTCAGTGCGCATTCGGTGTTTTTGGCGGTCAGCGGAGATGTGTACACGGACTATGATTATGCGCAATTGCATGGCAAGGCCGCAGAGTTGGCGCGCAGCGCGCAGCCGCAGATGTTTTTGGTGATGGTGGATAATCCCGATTTTCATGCGCAGGGTGATTTTGCACTGGATGGTGAGCGTTTGTTGGCCTTGAATGATCCGATGCGCTCAGATGCGGCGCGTGCATTGACCTTCGGTAATATCGGTTTGTACGATATGCGCGAGTTTGCCGCGATCCAAGCCGGTGAAAAGGTGGCGATGAGCCCTTATTATCGTCAAGCGATTGAGCAGGGTCGCGCACAGGGTGTGTTTTTCGACGGCTTGTGGGAGAATGTAGGTACGCCTGAGCAATTATC
>CAZCYS010000110.1:0-1108 GCA_964502825.1 uncultured Hydromonas sp.
TGCAGTCCTCCGGCGATCTGCGTGCGGTGCAGGAAATGCTCGGCCACGCCAATCTTTCCGCCACTCAGATTTACACCGCTTTGGATTTTCAGCACTTGGCGAAAATTTACGATGCTGCGCACCCGCGAGCCAAGAAAAAATAGTACAAACCACGTACAATACGGCTTTATTGTTTCATTTTTATAGCCCTATCCGTCATGACCGAAGAAAAAACCACCTTACTTGAGTTTCCCTGCGATTTTCCACTGAAAATCATGGGTCAAAATGCCGCTGATTTCGCACAAAGCATTGCCGAATTGGTGCAGCAACACGCGCCTGATTTTGATCCGGCCCGCATTGAGATGCGTCCGTCGTCTTCGGGCAACTACATGGGATTAACCTGCACGATCAACGCAACCAGTCAGACGCAGTTGGATGATTTGTACCGCGCATTGACCGCGCATCCTATGGTCAAAGTGGTGTTGTAATGACGCAGGATGTGAGCCTTCCGCAGGTGCGCCACCAAGGTCGTGTGGACTACGAGCCGTGTTTTCGCGCGATGCAGGTGTTCACCGAGCAGCGCACGGCGGATACTATCGATGAGCTGTGGATTGTCGAGCATCCGCCGGTGTTTACGCTCGGGCAGGCGGGTTTGCCGTCGCATTTGTTGCACGCGAGCGCGATTCCGCTGGTGCAGACCGATCGCGGCGGACAAATTACGTATCATGGCCCGGGGCAGGTAGTGATTTATATGCTGTTTGACTTGAAACGTCGCGGCATGATGGTGAAAGAATGGGTGCGGCGCATTGAAGAAGCGATTATCCTAACCCTCGCCGAGTATGGTTTGCACACTGAGCGTCATGAAGGCGCGCCAGGTATCTACATCAGCGGCGTGGCCGGACAACAGCACGTCGGCGCGAAAATCGCCGCGCTGGGTCTGAAGGTGAAAAGCGGCTGTACCTATCATGGTTTGAGCCTGAATGTGGCGATGGATTTGCAACCGTTTTTGGACATCAATCCGTGCGGCTACGCAGGTTTGGAAACCACCGACATGCGCAGTATGGGCGTGAAGGCCGGGTTTAAGGATGTGGCCGAACGTTTGAGCCAGCACCTGATCACACAATGGCAG
>CAZCYS010000110.1:1208-4530 GCA_964502825.1 uncultured Hydromonas sp.
GAACGTTTGAGCCAGCACCTGATCACACAATGGCAGGCGACGAGTTCCAATGGCTCGCCGAATGCTCCAGTCATTGATTGATATTGATTAAATCGTAATTCATTAGAGAAAACCATGACCGATTCCTTAGAGAAAAATACCGCATACGACCCGACCAAAAAGCAAAAAGCGTTTGATAAAGTATCGCGCATTCCGGTCAAGGTTGAGCACAGCGAAACCCTGAAAAAGCCCGAGTGGATTCGCGTGAAGGCGGCATCTTCGTCCACGCGCTTTGGCGAGATTAAAAAAATTCTGCGCGAACATGAATTGTTCACCGTATGCGAAGAGGCCTCGTGCCCGAATATCGGCGAGTGTTTTGGCAAAGGCACGGCGACGTTCATGATCATGGGGGACAAATGCACGCGTCGTTGTCCGTTTTGCGACGTGGGGCATGGCCGTCCTGATCCGTTGGACGTGAACGAGCCGCATAATTTGGCCAAAACCATTGCCGCGCTCAAGCTCAAATATGTCGTCATCACCTCGGTCGATCGCGACGATTTGCGCGATGGCGGGGCGCAGCATTTTGCAGACTGCATCAACCACACGCGCGAGCTATCACCCAATACTCAGATCGAAGTGCTCGTACCCGATTTTCGCGGACGTTTACAGATTGCGCTGGACATTTTCCAAACCGCTTTACCGGACGTGATGAACCACAATCTCGAAACCGTGCCGCGTTTGTACAAAGAGGCGCGCCCGGGCGCAGACTATCTACATTCATTGAAATTACTCAAAGATTTCAAAACCTTATATCCGAACACCACCACCAAAAGTGGCTTGATGGTCGGTTTGGGTGAAACCGACGAAGAGATTCTCGAAGTGATGCGCGATATGCGTGCGCATGACATTGATATGCTCACCATTGGTCAATACCTCGCGCCGTCGGGACACCACATCCCCGTGCGTCGCTATGTGCATCCCGATGTGTTTAAAATGTTTGAACAGAAGGCCTACGAAATGGGTTTTACCCATGCTGCGGTCGGTGCGATGGTGCGCTCATCCTATCACGCGGATGCGCAGGCGCATCAAGCTGGCGTTTAATATTTTACTTGAATAAATAATGATAACTATTTGTTTATCAATATAAATTGAGACAGATTTATGAGCTTACACCAAAGTAATTTGACGACGGCGCAAAGCATTTTGCTCACGCCGTATGGTTTGCAGATCGAGGATTTGAACCGCGTTTTTGCCGAGATTTCGGCGCATCGCGCGGACGATGCGGACATCTATTTTCAGTACACACGTTCCGAAGGCTGGAGTTTGGAAGAGGGTATTGTTAAGGCAGGCAGCTTTAATATTGACCAAGGCGTCGGCATTCGCACCGTGTTTGGCGACAAAACCGCATTTGCCTACTCGGACAATATTCATTTGCAGGCATTGCTGGATGCGGCACGCGTGACCCGCGACATAGCCCCGAGTCGTTCGGCGCGCGGAGCCAAAGCCAAAACGACAAATTTGAGCCATGCGCTCAAACCGTATGCGCGCGATTTGTATCATGCGCAGGATCCGATCGCCAGTTTGGATTCTCAGCAAAAAGTTGCTTTGCTGGAAAAATTGGAGAAACTCGCGCGTGCGCAAGATCCGCGCGTGAGTCAAGTCATGGCGAATTTGAGCGCGGAATACGACGTGGTGCTGATCGCGCGTGCCGACGGCACGCTGGCGGCTGATGTGCGTCCGCTGGTGCGCATCAATTGCGCGGTGATCGTCGAGGCGAATGGCCGACGTGAGCAAGGCTCGATGGGGGGCGGCGCACGGCAGGATTTTTCCTACTTCACCGATGAGGTATTGAGCCAGTATGCGCGGGAAGCGGTGCGGCAGGCTTTGGTGAATCTGGAGGCGAAACCTGCGCCAGCAGGCGTTTTGCCCGTGGTTTTGGGGGCAGGTTGGCCGGGGATTTTATTGCACGAGGCGATCGGTCATGGTCTGGAAGGCGATTTTAACCGCAAGGGTTCGAGCGCGTTTTCCGGCAAAATCGGCCAACGGGTCGCAGCCAAAGGCGTGACCGTGGTGGACGATGGCACGCTCGTCGGACGTCGCGGTTCGCTCAATGTCGATGACGAGGGCTGTCCGACGGCGTGTACGACGTTGATTGAAGATGGTATTTTAAAAGGTTATTTGCAGGACGCGATGAACGCGCGCCTGATGAAAACCCGTCGCACAGGCAATGGACGCCGTGAATCCTACGCGCATTTGCCCATGCCACGCATGACGAACACCTATATGCTTGGCGGTCAACATGCGCCGGAGGAAATCATCGCTTCGGTCAAACACGGGATTTACGCGCCGAATTTCAGCGGCGGTCAGGTGGACATTACCAATGGTAAATTTGTATTTTCCACCTCTGAAGCGTATTTGATCGAAAACGGTAAAATCACCACGCCGATCAAGGGGGCGACACTGATTGGCAACGGGCCGGACGCCTTGACCAAAATCAAAATGATCGGCAACGACATGGCGCTCGATAGCGGCGTGGGTACCTGTGGTAAAGACGGCCAAAGCGTGCCGGTTGGCGTCGGTCAGCCGACTTTGCGCATTGATGGGCTGACCGTGGGCGGATCGCAGCTGTGAACTCAATAAACGGGAGTAAAGCGCGCGCTGACGCGCTGCCGTTTGAGCTAAAATTTGAGCCAACATTTGAGCGCAAGGTACAGCGACGCATTCGATTGGCGTGGCTTGCACTGCTGATTTCAGGCGTGGTCTTGCTGTGGTGGTCGGAGTTTTCCCGCTGGGGACTGGCTGTGGAATTTTGGGTCAGTCGTCAGTTTTACCAAGCAGGTGTTGGCTTTCCTTTGCGCGATTCGGCGCAATTTGACTTCTGGTGGCATATTTTTCCGAAGCGGATGATGTTTTTATTGCCGCTGTGGGCGCTGTTGCAAATCATTTATGGTTTTGTTTTGCGCCATCAAAACCGCTTGGCGGGGATTCGTCGGGATGAGTGGTTGCGCTGGTGCGCGATTTTTTTCATCGGTTTGCTCACGCCGGTAGTGCTCAGTGCTTTAAAAAAATGGACGAATCAGGCGTGTCCGTGGAGTTTGAGCGATTTTGGCGGTACCTTGCCGTATGTGCATTTGCTCGATCCGCGCCCGTGGGCGGCACGCACTCAGGCGTGCTGGCCGGCAGGCCATGCGGCGGTTGGTTTGTCCATGCTGGTGGTGAGCTTCGTGGGCGGTTGGCCGCGCGCGTTATGGCGTGATGAGGTGACTTTAGCGGCGCCGCGCAGCCCGTGGCTTTCAGCGGGCGCATTTGCGGCGTATGCGGTTGTGCTGTCCATGGTGTTGGG
>CAZCYS010000111.1:0-4489 GCA_964502825.1 uncultured Hydromonas sp.
ATTCGTGGAAAAACCATGATTTTCAGCCGCTGGTACTCAAAGATGTGGCGCACCAAATCCGCGAAGGCAATACCTCCATCATCGGCGTAATGATCGAGAGCTTTATCGAGGCAGGCAACCAAGCAATTCCGGAAGACCGCAGCCAGATGCTGTACGGCTGTTCGGTAACGGATGCGTGCATCAATTGGCCAACCACCGAACGCATATTGACCGAAATGCGCGAGCTGCTCAAAACGCCGCTGCTCCATCGCCATGAGTCTCGCTCGAAGGCCTAATACAAACGATTGAAAAACATTCTATAATAGCGGCCTTCATCAGAGTTAGGCTCTGTTAAACCTCTATAACACAATCACCCGATAAGGATTGAATCATGACCCACGTAGTACTCGAAGCCTGCATCCAATGCCGTTACACCGACTGTGTGGACGTGTGTCCCGTGGATTGCTTCAAAAAAGGGCCGAATTTTTTAACGATTGACCCGGACGAATGCATTGACTGTGCGGTGTGTATTCCCGAGTGTCCGGTAGAGGCCATTGTGCCGGAAGAAGACGTTCCAGCCAATCAGCAGCACATGATCGCACTGAATGCCGAGCTATCGAAAAAGTGGCCAACGATTTCACGTATGGAAGGCGCATTGCCCGACGCGGATGAGTGGGCCAAACGCACGGATAAATTGCAATATTTGATCAAAGAATAAGCGACCAGTTGATCGACATCAATCAAAAAAGGTTCAGTGCAGTGCACTGAACCTTTTATTTTTGACTAAACTCAGAAATAAATGCCTGTCTGTAACCGAAGCACATCAATTGCATTCATCATTCGCGCTCAGTGCTATAAGCCCCTCGCGCCCTGTCACTACGTCAACTGTCCACCAATCGCTTGCACCTGTTCGAGTAAATGCGTCCACGCCGTATCCAGCGCAGCAGCGGCCTCGCCCTCTGCTTTCACGCCCAACTCAATGCTGTAGCGTTTGATTTCGCCATAATGCCCCAGCGTTGGCAAGCTGTAGGTTTGCACGCCAACGTATTCGCGTTCAATCGCCTCCATCAGCGGCGCGATTTGCGACTCTTGCAGGTCATACACCATGCACGAGCGTTGCGCAAAGCCATCCTTGAAAAACCAGTCGCGGTAATAGGTGTCCAAAATCCACATCACCATCGGATGCGCCATCACCGGAAAACCCGGCATGAAATAATGCTGTCGAATGCTAAAACCCGCAATGCCGTTGAACCGATTCGGAATCAACTGCGCCCCAACCACAAAATTGCCCATCTGCCGACGCTGCTGATGCGTCGCACCGTTCAAGTCTGTCTCACCGCGCTTTTGCGCCGCCGCATCAATCAAGGCGACTGCTTCGGGATTGAGTGCCATCGGCAAACCCAAAGCCTCGGCTACCGCTTGGCGCGTGTGATCGTCCGGCGTTGCGCCTATACCGCCGGTGACCAAGACGGGAATCGATTCGGCGAAGCTGCGTTGGAGCCGTTTGACCAAATCCACCCGATCATCGCACACATATTCGACCCACGCCAAACGCAAGCCTCGCTCGGCCAGCAATTGTTTAATCGCCGGGAAATGCGCATCCGCACGCGTACCCTGCACAATCTCATCGCCAATAATCATCAGACCGAATTTCATACAGCCGCTCCTTTATCCGCTTGCTCAATCATCGGCTCCGTTCGCGCCGAGGCATCGGGTAAAGGTTGTGCGTTCGCGGTTTTTGCCCGATCCTCCCGTAAATCCTGCAACGCCTGCAAACAATACAAACTATACGCCAAGCCGCAATAGGTGAATAATGCAGTAAAGGTCAGCACCGATAAAATCGCCGTCAAAGGCAATAAGGCCAAGCCCAGCACCGAACCAACCCATACAAACGTGGGCAACGCCCCCAATAAAGTCACCGCGACACCCAGCAAAAACAAATTCAGATTATGCTGCTTGGCAATGCTTTCGAACTCCTCATGCGTCGCATGATCGGCCAAGGCATCCAGCGTAAACACCTTCTGATTGTAGCGCGCGATAATCCCACCGTGAATCAGCGCACCCGCGCCCGCGAGTACATACGCGGGAACAGAAATAATCCAAAAGAAGGCGAACCAAAAAGTCCATTTCATCGTGTGCCAAACGGATTGCCACGTGGATAATTTGCCCTCACGGTGCAAATTCGGGAAGTACCGGCTGGCCACCAGCCGATTGATATGGCTCATGCCAAACACGCTGATCAGCACCATCGCCCAAATCACGGTCAGCACCACAAAGAACACGGCCGTGAGCATGAAAGCAAAAAAACCCATCACGCCATTGAGCGCCATTTCCCACCAATTGTTACCGACCCATTGACCATCAATCCAGCTTTGCACCCGCATCATGGCGGCACGAATATCATCGCCCCAAACCAAACCCACAACCAGCATAACCAGCAACCAAAACAGCGCAGAGACCAATGCCGGTTTCCAAATCAATAACCAAACGCGCGGCGAAAGCATTAAAGTCAACGCACGCGTTAGCGCCTGTATTACACGAGCCATACAGCCCTCCTTTTTATATCAGCTCACCCGTCACCTCAGTTCCAGTTTTCAAGGTGACCATTAACAATATCAATAGATTATCACACAAAGCCCTCTGAGAGGGATGAGCGGACAATGCGCAGGCGGACATAAAAAAACCGTGCGAAATCGGCATTTCGCACGGTTGCCAATTCTCCATTCGCAGAGCATGACTGGAGAACTTGGAGATCAAAATTTATATCAATAGACTCAATCGGTTTGCGTTTTCATCGGCGTGCTGCCAACAACACCGGCGACAAACAATTTGTCCTGAACCGTATCGGTTTTGATGGTGCGTGCGCACGCACGGCCATCTTCTTTAAACGCATGAATACGACGTGGTTTCAGATACAGCGCGATTTCATCACCCATTTTATAGTGGCTGTCGCCCGATTGACGCACGGTCACGGTTTCCGCATCTTCGGTTACGCGCACGTACAGGTAGGACGCTTCACCCAGTTTTTCCAAATATTCCACTTTGCCGTGAATCACGTTTTCAGTCTCATCGGTCGCGATGATGACGTGTTCCGGACGGATACCCAACTCAAGCGATGCGCCTTTTGGCAAGCCAACCGCATTCACGCGCACTTGGAAGGATTTACCGGCCACATCAACAGTCGCTTCGTTCGGCTCTGCGTGAATCAACTTGGCCGGAATGAAATTCATTTTGGGTGAGCCGATGAAACCGGCCACAAATTTATTCACAGGGAAATGGTACAACTCCAATGGCGCGCCAAACTGTGCCACTGAGCCGTCTTTGCGCACCGCATCGCCCGCGTTGAGCAATACGATTTTATCGGCCAAGGTCATCGCCTCAACCTGATCGTGCGTCACATAAATCATGCTGGCGTTCAAGCTTTCGTGCAGACGTGCGATTTCGATACGGGTTTGCACACGCAGCGCCGCATCCAAGTTCGACAACGGCTCGTCAAACAAAAATACGTCGGGGTTGCGCACAATCGCACGGCCAATCGCCACACGCTGACGTTGACCACCCGAGAGTTCCTTCGGCAGACGATCCAACAGCTTGTCCAACTGCAAAATCCGCGCGGCTTCGTTCACTTTTTGCTCAATAGTACTCTTATCCGTCTTGGCGATTTTCAAACCAAAAGCCATATTTTCGCGCACCGTCATGTGCGGATACAAAGCATAGCTTTGGAACACCATGGATACGCCACGCTCGGACGGCGCTTTTTCGTTCATGCGTTTGCCGCCGATGTACAAATCACCGCTGGTAATGTCTTCCAAACCGGCGATCATGCGCAACAAGGTGGATTTACCACAGCCGGACGGGCCGACAAACACGCAAAATTCGCCCTGACCGATTTGCAGGTTCACATCCTGAATCGTGTTCGGGTTATTGCCATATTTTTTATTCACGTTTTTTAAGAGAATTTCTGCCATTTTGATCTCCTTTTATTGTTTCGCCTCGGCGACATCCACCCATGCGAACAGGGTTTGCCACGGCGACAGTTGTAAATCCTGAGTGGATACGGTTTTCAGCGCGTCGCTTTGCTCCGCCTGAGTACTTGGTGTGACTTGCTGCGGCACCTGTGCCATTGATTGAATGACACAATGCTGCGGTAAAACATATTGACATGCTTGATCGGATAGATTGAACACACATAGCAAACGCTGCGTTCCGTCGCTGCGGATAAAGGTAAACACTCGCTCATCCGGCGGCAAAAATTCAATCGTTCCCGACCACAAAATAGGCATGACGCGACGAATCTCGAACCAACGACGGTAAAAATTGAGCAAGCTATTCGGGTCTTGATCCTGTTCACTTACCGCACGACTCATGTGCTCCGGCGCAATGGGCAGCCACGGTTTGCCTTGCGAAAAACCGGCGTTCGGACTGCGTGCATCCCAAACCATCGGCGTGCGACAGCCATCGCGCCCGCCTTCTTCCGGCCACATACTGATGCCGTACGGGTCTTGCAACT
>CAZCYS010000112.1:0-4460 GCA_964502825.1 uncultured Hydromonas sp.
CGCTTCCTCAAAGAGCACGAACGCAAACGTGCGTCGCGCGAAGAAGTGTAAATCAACGAAAAACGGAGCGCGGTATGCTCCGTTTTTTATTAAGCATGGGTTATTGAGTGTTAATCTACGCGAATGCTTGATATACTCATCGACATTACTATGGTTTGGAAAGCCGTGCGCTTGGCACAAATTGTGCAATGGTTCTTGTAAAGGGATTGACTATGTGGAAGAAAATAATCATGGGTGGAGTGATTTCTCTCCTTGCGCAATCCGCTTTTGCCGAGGATATTAATTGCGAAGGCGTCTCGGCAAATAATTCTTCCGCAGATAAATTGGCACAATGCCAAGCCCATTCTTTTATCAATATCTATGTTTCTACTTGCGTAAAACATCTGACTGAATTAGATGTGTTACGTCGAAAATTAGCACCGTTGCCTAAACTGCCGCCAGAAAAAGCCAAAAAATTTTTACAAGGACGTGCTGGTGATGCTTGGCCGGTTCCAGATATGTACGGTACATTTGTATTGGCGATTCCGGAAAAAACCCATTTCTGTGCTGTTTATGGACTAAAGGCGGATAGCGTCGTAGCACAACAGCAATTTCTAAAAATGGTTGCACAAGCGCCAGCTCCATTCATGGTTAAACAGAGAGTGAATGAAGAAATGAATACAGTACCGAATGGTGCTATCAAAATGGTTGCTTATCAGTGGTCTCTGCCAAATGCGACTCTAAAAATGTTGTTTACCTTATCAACGGCGCGATCAGACGCAGCGCAATTCCAAGTACTTGGCTCTGCGGCACTCATTACTGACTGATATTGATTTGATTGAGTATTTTTTATAAGGTTTTCATATGTTGTATATCTCCAGCCAATTTGACTCGGGTTCGATTGATGTGATTCAGGCCGAAACGCCCGACAATATTCGCTTAAATTTAAAACCCGACAATGCATCCGAATTCATGCAGTGGTTTCATTTTCGCGTATCGGGTGTGAAGGGCGAAGCGTGCGTGATGCGTATTGAAAACGTCGGGCAGAGTGCCTATCCGAAGGCTTGGACAGGCTATCAGGCGGTGGCGAGCTATGATCGCGCGTATTGGTTCCGCATTGATACCGCTTGCGATGGGCAGGTGCTGACCATGAAACATACGCCCGAGCACGATGTGATGTGGGTGGCGTATTTTGAGCCATACAGTTGGGAACAACATCAGGCGTTGATTGGCCGCGCGATGACGTATTCGGATGCGGTTTCAGTTGAGTGTCTGGGCATTACGCCCGACGGTCACACTTTGGATTTGGTTCGTGTGGGCCAACCCGCTCAGGGCAAAAAAAATATTTGGATCACCGCGCGTCAGCATCCGGGTGAGAGCATGGCTGAGTGGTTTGTCGAAGGGGTTTTGGATGCATTGTTGGATGTGCAGCATGGCGTGAGCCGTGAATTGCTCAAGCAATTTGTATTTTACATTGTGCCGAATATGAATCCCGACGGCAGTGTGCGCGGTAATCTGCGTACCAATGCAAAAGGCGCGAACTTGAATCGTGAATGGCTCACGCCGACATTGGAACTCAGCCCAGAGGTGTATTGGGTGCGAGAGAAAATGCTGCAAACGGGTGTAGATGCCTTTTTCGATATTCATGGGGATGAGGAAATTCCGCATGTGTTTGTCGCGGGCTGTGAGTACAACAGCAGCTTTTCTAAAAAACAAGAGCAGCTACAAAATCAGTTCAAATCGACTTGGCAGGCGATCACACCGGATTTCCAGACGGTGCACGGCTATACCGATAAGACTTTTGGTGATGAGGATTTGCTGAAATTGGCAAGCAATTGGGTGGGCAGCCAGTTTGATTGTGTGGCCTTTACCATCGAAATGCCGTTCAAAGACACCGCGGATACGCCGGTGCCAAGTGTGGGTTGGAATGGGGAGCGCTCCGCACAGCTGGGTGGGAGTCTATTAACGGTTATTTATCAAATGCGCGAGGCGCTGTAAAGTCGTGTGCGCTGTATGAAACTGTGGACCATTCGAACGGTGGATGAGTGGGGCATTTTGCAGCGTGAAGGGATTTTGCGCACAAATGCAGCGTTGAGTGATCCGGATTTTTGCCGAGCTTATGATTGGATGAGCAAGCAGTTAAGCACTCGGGTCGGGGTTCCGTCGCAGGATGTGCGCTATCCCGTTTGGGTGTGGCGTTATTGGGCGGGTACAGCCCGTGCTCGCCCTGATTTGCGCTGCGGCACGATGCTGCCACGTGGGACTTTGGGGGTTCGGCTTGAGTTGGATTTGCCACCAGAAAGCGTATTGTTGAGTAATTTTGATGCTTGGCACGCAGTGCTGAATGATCATTACCATGCATTGGATGATGCAGATTATGAGTGGTTTGAACAATTGGCAGAGAGCGGTCAGCTGAGTGCAGCGCAGTTGGCACAGATCAAAGAGCAGAGCTGGCAACGAATTTTTGATTTATCCCTGATCCCAGACCCATCCACTTGGTCGGTACAAGGGGTGGTTTGGGAAGTTCCTTTGGCGAGTGTGCAAAAAGTTGATTATTTCAAAGCGCGTTAAGGTTAAGGCTCGAAGTCATCGGACAATGAAATACAAAATAGGCAAATTTTCATTTGCCTATTTTTTTGTGCGGATTTTAAATTTCAGTGAGGGATTTATTTATCCAAGCCCGCCAAACAGGTGTATTTGATGACGAGGTAGTCTTCGATGCCGTATTTGGAACCTTCACGGCCGAGGCCGGATTGCTTCACACCGCCGAACGGTGCGATTTCGTTGGAAATCAGACCGGTGTTAACGCCGACCATGCCGTATTCGAGTGCTTCGGATACGCGGAAAATACGGCCAATGTCGCGGCTGTAGAAATACGATGCGAGGCCGAATTCGGTGTCGTTGGCATAGCCGAGGACTTCCTCTTCGGTGTCGAATTTGAACAACGGCGCCAGCGGGCCGAAGGTTTCTTCTTTTGCGACAGCCATGTCCTGCGTGACGTTGGTGAGGATGGTTGGCTCGAAGAATGAGTGACCAAGTGAGTGGCGTTTGCCGCCCATCTTGATGCTTGCGCCTTTGGCGACGGCATCGGCGATGTGCTCTTCGACTTTTTCCACGGCCTTCTCGTCAATCATTGGGCCGGTGGTGACGCCTGCGTCTACGCCGTTGCCGACGTGCAGTTGTCCTACTGCATCGGCGAGCTTTTGCGCGAATGCGTCATAAACGCCGCTTTGTACATACAGGCGGTTCGCGCAGACGCAGGTTTGACCGGCATTGCGGTATTTGGAGGCGATGGCGCCTTCGACTGCTGCGTCCAGATCGGCATCGTTAAATACGATGAATGGTGCGTTGCCGCCCAGTTCCATCGATACTTTTTTCACCGTTGGCGCGCATTGTTCGATCAGCTTGCGGCCCACTTCGGTGGAGCCGGTGAATGAGAGTTTGCGCACGGTTGGGTTGGTCGTGAATTCTGCACCGATGAGGGTGGAGCGGCCGGTGATGACTTGGAATACGCCGCCCGGAATGCCCGCGCGTTGTGCCAATTCGGCCAATGCGAGCGCGGAGAATGGGGTCAAATCGGCCGGACGCACGATCATCGGACAGCCGGCTGCGAGCGCAGGACCTGCTTTGCGCGTGATCATGGCGGATGGGAAATTCCACGGGGTGATCGCCACGCATACGCCGATCGGCTCTTTGGTGACCATGATGCGTTTGTCCCCTGCGTGCGTCGGGATAGTGTCGCCGTAGATGCGTTTGCCTTCTTCGGCGAACCATTCGATGAAGCTGGCGGCGTACATGATCTCGCCTTTGGCTTCGGCCAGTGGTTTGCCTTGTTCGCTGGTCATGATCAATGCGAGGTCATCGGCATTGGCGATCATCAAGTCGAACCACTTTTTCAGTATGGTTGCGCGCTCTTTCGCGGTTTTTTTGCGCCATGCGGGCCATGCGGCATTGGCATCGGCGATGGCTTTGGCTGCTTCGGCTTGACCAAGTTTCGGCACATGGCCGATGACTTCGCCGGTGGCCGGATTGGTCACTTCGGTGGTGTCCGTGCCGGATACCCATTCGCCGTTGAGGTAGCATTGTTGTTTGAATAATGAAGGGTCTTTGAGTTTGAGCATATTGTATCCTTGGTGTTTGTGACGCGGGGCGCATATCTTGCGCCCCTGCGTAGAAAATTACTGTGCTGCTTCGAGCAGTGCGTCCTTCAAAATCGCCAAGCCTTCGTCAAATACAGCATCCGGCGTGGTCAATGGGTAGAGGAAGCGAATCACGTTGGCATAGGTGCCGCATGAGAGCAATAGCAAACCGCGTTTCAATGCGGCTAAACGCACTTTTTGCGTGAATTCAGGGCTCGGTTTGCCGCTGGTCGGATCAATGAATTCAACCGCATTCATGGCGCCCGGACCGCGCACGTCGGAGATTTGAGGCACTTGCGGACGCAGGGCGGTCAAGAAGGCTTTGATTTTGTCGCCCAATTG
>CAZCYS010000113.1:0-4415 GCA_964502825.1 uncultured Hydromonas sp.
AATGCCGACTGAATGCGCTGCTGCGTTAAATTTTGCCACTGATCAACCGGCCAGTCGGGGAACGTAGAAAGCGCAGGCACAGCAATGCCCGCCTCCAGCCATGAAACACTGGGGACTTCACGTGGATTGATGATGAGCGGTGGGGTTTGTGTCATGATCCGGCATTGTAGCCCAAATACAGGCAATAAAAAACGCGAGCCATACAGGTTCGCGTTTTCATGCTTATCAAGTCGTATACTCGATTATTTCGCCACCGCAGATTTGCGCGCAGGCAATTTTTCTTTAATACGAGCCGATTTACCAGAGCGATCACGCAAGTAGTACAACTTCGCACGACGCACATCACCGCGACGTTTTACTTCGATACCAGCGATGGTTGGTGAGTACAATTGGAATGTACGCTCTACGCCCACGCCTGATGAAATTTTACGTACGATGAAAGATGAATTCAAACCGCGATTGCGTTTTGCAATCACAACACCTTCATAAGCCTGAACACGTTTACGCGTACCCTCAACTACATTAACGCTGACCACCACGGTATCACCAGGTGCGAATTCAGGAATGGTTTTACCCAAGCGAGCAATTTCTTCTTGCTCTAAAATTTGAATCAAGTTCATTTATTTACTCCAAATCCATCGTTTGCCATCGGTTTTTATTATAGATGACCAGAGGATGGCGATGATGCATGAGCACACAGCCCAACACACCACACATTTACACTGTTTGGGCATTGATACAAGCTAAGCCCAAACCCCAATCGGCAACACCAACTCATGTAGCAGCAGAACCACCAACATTCATCAAGTGCGCCAAAAACGCTTCGTCCTCAACACTGAGCAAACCTCGCTCACGCGCCCGATCAATCAAATCCGGCCGCTTGCGCCACGTTTGACGAAGCGCCTGCTGACGACGATAACTTGTTATTTTAGCATGATCTCCTGATAAAAGAACAGGAGGAACAGCGATATTTTCAAAAATTTCTGGTCGCGTGTAATGTGGACAGTCTAAAAGCCCATCCAAAGCGTCCGAAAAAGAATCCTGCACCGCCGACAAATCATCATTCAATACGCCCGGCACGCAGCGCAACAAGGCATCCAGCATCACCATCGCGGCCAATTCGCCACCCGAGAGCACTACATCACCAACGCTCAGCTCTGCATCAATCAATCCCAAATCAAACAAGCGCTCGTCAATCGCTTCGTAACGCCCGCACAAAACAATCAGACCGCGTGGTACGACCGAAGTTTCCGATTCATCTGGATAATGCCCTGTTTTAGGCTGGATCAACGCTAATTGCTGATGAATCCACGCTTGCGTCAGCTTTTCACCCTGCGGCGACATAAAAACCACAAACGGTAAAAATCCCCGCTCAATTTGGCGAGCACGCGCCGCGCGAATGGCCTGCGCCAACGGCGGCGCCATCATCACCATACCCGGGCCACCGCCGTACGGACGATCGTCAACCGTTTTATAAGCGTTGCTGGCAAATTCACGCGGATTAATCAGATTAAAATCCACTTTTCCCGAATCAAATGCGCGACGCACCACGCCTTGTGCCACCAATGCCTGAAACATTTCGGGAAACAAAGTGATGACATCAATTGCAATTGGAGAAACAGCGAAATCGCTCATAGAAAATCAATCAAGAAGAATGGAGCAGTCAAGAGTGTACTACTCAAGCAGCGAGAAAATTTTTGAGTCTATCAACTAAAAATAATTGATTAATCAATCATTTATGCGGTGGCCGCCACATCCCAAGTCACTGCAATAGTTTTTGGCGTGGCGAGCAAATCCACTTCACCGACAAAAGCTGAAACAAAAGGAATCAAATACTCTACCGGCTTTTGCTTTTCAGACGAATCTTGAGCGCGAACAGTCAATACGGTGTGTGCGGCATTTTCAAGAAAGCCAACGACTTCACCCAGAACCACCTGATCTTGATTAATCACCTGCGCACCCAGCAAATCAACCCAGTAAAATTCGCCTTCATCGGTTTGCGGGAAATCGGCGCGCGCAATGGCAATTTGCCAACCTTTGAGTCGCTCCACCTGAGTGCGATCCGCCCATTCAGTGCACACCCCAACCCAAGCATCAGCATGCGGCTTTAATTGTGACGGGGAAACCACTTGCCACTGCGCCTGCTTGACTGCTTGCTCAGGGATATAGGGCGCGATCCACCAGCGTTTGGCATGCAGCAACGCATCGGGAGAATGCGAAAAAGGATGGATTTTCGCCCATCCTTTGATACCGTATGCGGTACCGATCCGGCCGACCACTATCAAATCATGTGGTTGTTCGGCTGAATCGCGCGTCGCTTGAGCCTGATCTAAAAGCGTTTGCTCTGTGGCACGTTTTTTCTTTGGAACGAACGTTGACATAGACAGTGGCTTTACAATGATCGAGTGACCGACTCAAGCGAGCGGTATTATTTTGCAGATTTGACCAAACGCGCAACTGCTGGGCTCAATTGAGCGCCAACGCTTTGCCAGTGAGCCAAACGCTCTTGCTCAATGCGCAAGCCTTCAACGCCTTCTGCCGCCAATGGATTGTAGAAACCCACGCGTTCGATATAACGACCGTCACGACGGTTGCGAGAATCAGCCGCTACGATGTTGTAAAAAGGACGTTTTTTAGAGCCGCCACGAGCCAAACGAATTACTACCATTTTTATTTACCCTTCAAATTCATCGGCTCGCACGAACCGACATTAACTAAAATTGTTACGTTAATTGGTTATTTTGACCGACTCATCACACCCATGAGCCACGTCATAAACGTTTAATTATACAGCGCAAACTGTTTTTTAAGCAAGTTTAAATTATACACCGAATAATCATTAAACGCCCAAGGCCAAAGCCAAGGTCTCTTTGACCTCTTCCATGACCACATAGCTTTTCGAATTCGCCACACCCGGCAGTCGAAGCAATACGTCCAATAATTGACGGTATTCGCTCATCTCGCGGATACGCGCTTTAATCAAGTAGTCAAAATCGCCCGATACCAGATGACATTCTTGTACCTGTTCCACTTCCAAAACCGAACGGCGGAACTCTTCAAATTTGCCATTGGCCATATCGCGCAAACTGATTTCGACAAATACCAGCAGGCTCGCGCCCAACTCCTGAGGGTTAAGGCGGGCGTAATAGCCCAAAATAATGCCGCTGCGCTCCAATCGACGAACGCGCTCAATACATGGTGTCAGTGACAAACCGACCTGTTCGGCCAAATCGGTCATGACAATCCGTCCGTCGTTTTGCAAAATGGTTAAAATTTTACGATCAATCTTGTCCAAGGTTTTACTGGCTTTTTTTTCTACGCGCATAGTCGCCTCTTTTATAATAAACAGTCACTATTTAACAAATAGTGCGTCAAATTCAGAAAGTAATTCTATCATTATTTCGATCCGAGCCGATTGTCTATTCGTGTTTTTGTCTATTTTTGCCGGAAATATCAATAAATATTACTTATTTTGTTGCATAAACCCATTAACTTACTATTTTACTCGGGCAATTGATCGCACTATTTCATTGAGCACTTCCCTAATCCTTTCTTAAGCGCCCTATGATACAATCCGCCATTATTTTTCGTATGGATCGCTCTTATTATGTCTAATACCATTACCGTTCTGCCGTCTCAAACCACCTTCCCGATTGAAGACAACGAAACCATTTTAGAAGCCGCATTGCGCGCCAACGTCGTGTTGCCCTACGGCTGTAAAGATGGCGCATGCGGCTCATGCAAGGCAAAATATGTCTGCGGCGATGTGGATATTGGCATGAACAATGCGATGACGCCGGATGATTACCAAAAAGGTATGCTGATTACCTGCAAAACCACCGTAAGCTCGGACGCGACAATCGAGATTGCAATTGCCAGCGAAGGCGCATTTCCTGTGCGCAAACTGCCCTCACGCATCATCGAGATGACCCGTGCAACGGATGATGTGATGATCGTGCAATTGCAATTGCCGGCGAATGATCAGTTTGAATTCCATCCCGGTCAATATATTGACGTGATTCTGCGCGATGGTTCGCACCGCAGCTATTCGATGGCCTGCGCCCCGCGTTTGGAACAAAAAACCTTGGAACTGCATATTCGTCACATGGCCGGCGGCGTTTTCACTGACCAGTTGTTCAGCTCGGTGAAGGAGCGCGATATTCTGCGTTTGGAAGGCCCGCACGGTACGTTTTATCTGAATGAGCAATCCGGCGCACCGATGATTTTTATCGCTTCCGGTACAGGTTTTGCGCCGCTCAAGGCCATTATCGAAGGAATGCAGGCCAAAGGCATTAGCCGTCCGATTCATTTTTACTGGGGCGTGCGCCGTCCAAAAGATTTGTATATGAACGAATTGGCTGAGCAATGGGCGAGAGAGATTCCGAATTTCAAATACACACCGGTGATTTCGGATG
>CAZCYS010000114.1:0-4332 GCA_964502825.1 uncultured Hydromonas sp.
ACCCGTTGCACTGCAGTATTTTATTCACTGTGATGTACACCATCTTTGCATTGATTGTGTTTTTGATCGGTTTTTTATTCACCACCGTGTCCAGCGGGTTTGATTTGAAACAGGCTTTTGCCGGTTTGACCGCCGAGACCGTGTGGTCAGCGGTGGCGATTAATCTGGTGCTGGTTTTTGTCGGCTCGTTTTTACTGACGCAGATTTATAACTTTTTGGCGAAATATTTGGGCGGCATTGAAATCACCTTGGATGATGACTAAGCTCAGCTCGCCGCAACATAATAATATCAATAACACGTCATTTATCGGGATCGCACCATGAGCCATCACCCCCCACACAGCAGAACCCACGCACACCGCCGATTGCACACCCGCATGGCGCAAAATGTTGGCACGCTCGCCGCAGGAGTCACATCGTGTGGCTTCTACCTTGGAGTTATTATTCGATTTGGTTTTTGTCGTGGCGATTTCCGCCGCTGCGGCGCAACTGCATCATGCTTTGGCCAATGGACACGCGGCGCACGGCGTGGTCAGCTACATGATGGTCTTTGTGTCCATCTGGTGGGCGTGGATGAATTTTTCATGGTTCGCCTCCGCCTTTGATAACGATGATGTGCCGTATCGCATCGCGGTATTTGTGCAGATGGCGGGTGCATTGATGATTGCCGCCGGTGCCGAGAGTGCGTTTGAAGGGCATTGGCTGCCGATGGTGTTCGGTTATACCGTCATTCGCATCGTGTCGGTTTTGCAATGGTTGCGCGCCGGGCGGCATAATCCGCATCTGCGCTCTGCGACCACGCGCTATGCGACGGGTATTTTTGTCATGCAATTGGGTTGGTTTGCCTTGGTGTTTTTCGGTACGTCATCGACCTTTTTGCCGATTTTCTTGCTGTTGGTGGTGTTTGAGCTGCTGGTGCCGATGTGGGCGGAAAAAGCGGTGATGACGCCGTGGCATCCGCATCATATTGCCGAGCGTTATGGTTTGCTGACTTTGATCGTCTTGGGCGAGTCCATTTTGTCCACGGCCAAGGCGGTGCAAGGCGGTATCGTTGAGCATTTTCTCGATGTGAACTTTATGCTCGCGTGTTTGGGGGCGCTGCTGGTGATCTTTTGTATGTGGTGGATTTATTTTGAAGAGGAAGGCGTGGCGCATCGTTTGAATAATTATAAAACCGCGTTTTACTGGGGTTACGGGCATTATTTTGTGTTCGCCTCGGCGGCCGCTGCTGGCGCTGGTTTGGCTGCGCAGGTGGATTTTCGTTTGGGACATGCGCAGGGGCTTTCGGCCGAAAGTGTTGGCTACGGCTTGGCCATTCCGGTGGCGGTTTATGTGTTTTTCACTTGGCTGATTCACAAACGCGTTGGCGGTTCGCCCGGCGCTTGGGTCTTTCCGCTGGCGGCTCTGGCCGTGTTGACCACACCGTTGTTCACCGATGCGCTGAACATCGCCATCGGCTTGATTTTGGTGTCGGCGTTGATGGTGCGGACGTGGTTGGCTTGGCGGAAATAGTGGGGCTGCGCCAGTAAGCGCGATATGAATGAAACATACGTGCGGGCTACTTTAGCGCGTGCCAAATGATCGGGCGACTCAGTGGGTCGCCCGTTTTGCGTCTGGTCGGTTGTGATCCGAATGGATTTAAATTACACTCGCCAAACGCAGTGGGACGAACGTTCGTTTCAGCCACGCTGCGATATAACAAAAGTATATTGAACAGGAGACAAAACGATGGGAATGTTTGACTATAAGTCATACTCGTCCGAGGAGTCGGTCGAGCTTTTTACGACGGCGTACCGCTTGGCGACGTATGCCAATATCGCGGGAATCGCTGGCTTGCCTACAGAGTCGATGGTGCAATCGATCAGTGATGCGGTTCTTAACAGCGGTTTGTATCCGAATGTGGTCAATGCCGGTTTGCCCGATGGTTGGCGTGAACTGACGCCGACGGATTTATCCTTGCCCGCCAGTGCGGTGGATTCGTGGGGGCAGTATATCATTGCCAGTCCGATCACCGGCGAGACGCTCAGTGGGCCGCAGGCGAAAATTCTCGGTGAGTACGATGCGCAGGGTAATTTGACCCGCGTGGCGGTGTCGTTCACAGGGACGAATTCGCCGGTGGATATCGTGGATTATTTTCAGTTGAACACAGGTGAGTTGGCGCCGAATATGGCGCCTTTGCTGACGGCGGTGCGTGATTTTGTGCTGAAAAATGGCTTGGGTGCCGATGATGTGATTGTCACCGGTTATAGCTTGGGTGGCGGCATGGCGAATTTGATGGCGGAATACCGCGAATCATTGGTCGGTGGCTTTTTTGCCGATGCCAACTATGTGGGCTGCGCTTCACCGTTGATCTGTGATGCGCCGGGCGTGGTGCTCAATTATGGTTATGAAAATGACGTGGTCTACCGCATTGTCGGGGACGAAGCGACGTGGCAGGATGCCATTGCGGCGGGCGATCCGGGCTTGGTTAATCCGGACAATAGGTACGACTCCACGCGCGATAATATTGTGCTGTTTGACGATATGTACGCCTCGCCGCTGTGGAGCCTGACGCCCTTCTCGATTGCGAATATTCCGGTGGCGTGGTACGCGCATATTGACGGCGTATTCAGCGATGCGACGCTGCGTATTGCGAATAATCCGTTTTATGAATTCATGGAACGCGACAGCACCACCATTGTGGCGAATTTGTCCGCTCTGTCGCGTGGCATCACGTGGGTGCAGGACAAACAGACCGTCACATCAGACCACTATGGAACGACGGCATTTATCATCGGTTCTCAATACGATGATTTGTTGCAAGGCGGCGTGGCGGGCGATTATCTCTACGGCGGTGCGGGCAATGATACGATCAAAACTGGTGCGGGTGCGGATCGTGTTGATGGCGGCGCGGGTAAGGACAATCTGCGTTTAGAGGGAAGCCAATCGGACTGGGATGTGTACCGATTGTCCGACGGCACGTTGTTTTTTAACGCGCATAACGGCACAGGTTTGAAGCAAGCCGAGGGTGTCGAGCAGATTTCGTTTGAAAACGAGTGGCTCAGCTGGACGCGTCCTTATGATGTGACGGCGAGCGGCTTGGAAGACAATCGTTCGCTGATTTCGTGGTTTGATCAGGATGTCGCTTATCGAAAAGCCACCGAAGGCACCACTGGCAACGATGTGCTTTCGGGCAAAGCGGTGTTTGGCCAAGACGGCAACGATGTGTTGACAGCGCTCAGCAGCGGTAGCCTGCTGCACGGCGGCGAAGGCAATGATGCGCTCAAAGGCGGCTCGGGCAACGATGCGCTGTACGGCGCGGAAGGTAACGACGTGCTGTATGCCTCGGCAGGCTATGACCAGCTCTACGGTGGTGTGGGCGACGATGTGTTCCGTTTGGGCGCGTCTGCGAACAACACGCACATCATGGACTTTAATCAAGCCAACGGTGACCATGACCGATTGCTGTTTGCCCATACGGTTTTTGGCTCAACGGCGGCCTTGGGTGCTGCGGCGCATCAGGTGGCGAACGATGTAGTCATTGCACAAGGCAATTTCCATCTGACTGTACACGACGCGTTGTTGCAAGAGGTTTTGTATAGCTCGGCGATTATCGTGGGCTAAGAGGTGTACGAGAAATAAGAGCGCGAGTTCTGTGCCAACAAAATCATACCCAGTATAAAAACAGGGGCGGCCTTTCGGCCGCCCCGCTGTTTGTATGGTGGTTAGATAACGATGGCGCTCGATATGCGTTTCGAGTTACGCCAACACGATTTTGCCGTCGCGGTAATCCACCGTCACCGTGTCTTTTGGCGCGTACTGCCCTGCCAAAATTGCTCGGGCCAATGGGTTTTCGATCAACTGGCTGATCGCACGTTTGAGCGGGCGAGCGCCATACGTCGGGTCGAAGCCCTCTTTCGCCACCTCGGCCAGCGCCGCGTCGGTCACGTGCAGAATCATTTCCTGATCGGCCAGACGCGCAGCCAAACGTTCCAATTGGATCTTCGCGATGCCTTGAATGTGCTCGGCTTTGAGGCTGTGGAACACCACGACTTCATCAATGCGGTTGATGAATTCAGGGCGGAAATACTGCTTCACTTCCTCCATCACCGCGACCTTGATCGCGTCGTCCGGCGTGCCCATATCGGCCAAGCGCGCGATTTCGTGCGAGCCGAGGTTCGATGTCATGACGATCACGGTATTGCGAAAATCGACCGTGCGCCCTTGACCATCGGTCATGCGGCCATCGTCCAGTACCTGCAATAACACGTTGAACACGTCCGGATGCGCCTTTTCCACCTCGTCGAACAAAATCACGCTGTACGGTTTGCGTCGCACTTGCTCGGTCAGATA
>CAZCYS010000115.1:0-4229 GCA_964502825.1 uncultured Hydromonas sp.
TTTTTGGCGCAGGGCGCGAGCTGGCGTTTGCTCGTGGATTTGCTGATGATGTCGTTGTGTGCGGGTTTGTTCAGCGTGCCGTTGTACGCGATGGTGCAGACTTATGCTGCGCCTTCGCACCGTGCGCGCATCGTGGCGGCGAATAATTTTTTGAACGCTTTGTTTATGGTGGCGGCGGCACTGTTGGCGATGGGTTTGACCTTACTGGGCTTGAACGTAGCGCAGATTTTGCTGGTGGTGACACTGTTGAATATTTTGGTGGCGGTGTATATTTTTGGCTTGGTACCGATGTTTTTGTGGCGCTTTTTGGCGTGGGTGTTGACCTCGATCATGTACCGCGTGCGTTTTATCCACCGCGATCGGATTCCGGCAAAAGGTGCGGCTTTGATCGTGGCCAATCATGTGTCGTTCGTCGATGCGTTTTTCTTGATGGCGGCCAGTCCGCGACCGATTCGTTTTGTGATGGATGCGGGGATTTTTAAGATTCCGGTGCTGTCCGCGCTGTTTCGTTCGCTCAAGGCGATTCCGATTACCAGTGCGAAGGAGAATGAGTTTGTGCTGGAAGAGGCGTTTTTGCAGATGCAAAAGGAGCTGGAGGATGGGCAACTGGTGTGCATTTTTCCCGAAGGGCACTTGACGGCCAATGGTGAGATGGCACCGTTTCGTGCGGGGATTAGCAAAATTTTGGCTTTGCATTCCGCGCCGGTGGTGCCGATTGCGCTGCGGGGCTTGTGGGGTTCTTTTTTCTCACGCAAAAATGGCGCGGCGATGAGCAAGCCATTCGTGCGCGGTTTCTTTTCCAAAGTCGAGGTGACTGTGGGTGAGCCGATCGCGCCGGAAAAAGCGACACCGGCGAATTTGGAGGCGGCGGTGCGGCAGTTGCGTGGTGATTGGCAATAGTTGGATAGAACAACCCAATAGAACGAATCAGGGGGACGATATGTTTTCAGAGTTGGTTTTGGCGTCGAATAATCAGGGAAAGCTGGTGGAGTTTGAGCGTTTGCTCGCGCCTTTGTCGATCGCGGTACGCCCGCAGGCGCAGTTTGCCGTGCCGGAATGTGACGAGCCGTTTCATACCTTTGTGGAAAATGCGCTGCACAAGGCGCGGCATACGGCGCGCCACACCGGTTTGCCCGCGTTGGCAGACGACTCAGGCGTGTGCGTACCGGCGTTAAACGGTGCGCCGGGCGTGTTTTCTGCGCGCTATGCATCCTTGTTCACGCCTTTACTCAATCCGGATTTGGATAAAGATACGCAAAATAATTTACAATTGCGCGAACATTTGCGCGGCATGTCCGATCGTCGGGCGTATTACTACTGCGTGTTGGTATTGGTGCGTTCGGCAGATGATCCGCAGCCGATTATTTGCGACGGTCAATGGTGGGGGCAAATGATTGATGAACCACGAGGCGATGGTGGTTTTGGTTACGATCCTTACTTTTTCATCCCTGAATGGAACGTGACCGTAGCGCAAATGGATAAGGTGCAAAAAAACGCACTCAGTCACCGTGGACAAGCGGTACAGGCATTGATTGAAAAACTGAAAAACGAATATTCACACCAATAATAAAAGGAGCAACACATGAGCAAAACCATTCAACTCATCGGCGTGCCAACGGATATTGGCGCAGGTGCGCGCGGCGCATCGATGGGGCCTGAAGCTTTGCGCGTCGCGGGAATTGAGTCGATGTTGCGGGCGCATCATTTGCAGGTCGAGGACAGCGGCAATCTGGTGGGGCCGGCGAATCCGTGGCTGCCGCCGACCGACGGCTACCGTCATTTGGAGCAAGTGCGCCAGTGGAACCAGTCGTTGCACGAAGCGTACTACGAGGCACTGAAAAATGGTCGTTTGCCGATTACCTTGGGCGGTGATCACTGTCTGGGCATCGGCTCCATCAGCGCGGTGGCGCGCTATTGTCGTGAAACGGGCAAGGATTTGCGCGTGCTGTGGCTGGACGCGCATGCGGATTTCAATACCAATGAGTTAACGCCGACGGGCAATATTCACGGCATGCCGGTTGCGATTTTATGCGGTATCGGCCCCGAACTTTTGACGCACATAGGCGGACAAACACCAGCCATCACGCCGGATGTGGTGCGCCAAATAGGCATTCGCAGTGTTGATCAGGGGGAAAAACGCTTGGTGCATCAAGTCGGTTTGGATGTGTTCGATATGCGCTTTATTGACGAAGAGGGCATGCGCGCGACCATGCAGCAGGCGTTGTACGGCATGACCGACAACACGCATTTGCATGTGAGCTTTGATGTCGATTTCCTCGATCCGAGTATCGCGCCGGGCGTGGGCACGACCGTTGCCGGTGGCCCGACCTACCGCGAGGCGCAATTGTGCATGGAGATGATCGCCGACACAGGGCGCTTGGCCTCGCTGGATATCATGGAGCTGAATCCGGCGTTTGATGTGAAAAATCAGACCGCACAACTGGCGGTGGACTTGGTGGATAGTTTGTTTGGCAAATCCACCCTGATGCGGGTGTAGGATGTGTGTTGCGATGATGGATATGAATAAGGGAGCTTTGGCTCCCTTATTCTATGGATAACAGCAAAGTGAATGGTTTATTGATTCACTCGGATTATTTTAAATTTCCCGATAAAAATTGCTTTAAACGCTCCGATTGAGGATTGGCCAGAATTTCACGCGGATTGCCTTGCTCTTCGATTTTGCCTTTGTGCAGGAAAATCAAGTGGTTGGAGACTTCACGCGCAAAGCCCATTTCATGCGTGACGACGATCATGGTGCGTCCTTCTTGCGCCAGAAGTTTCATGACTTTGAGCACTTCGCCGACCAGCTCTGGATCGAGCGCGGAGGTGGGCTCATCAAACAAAATGACCTCCGGCTCCATGCACAGCGCCCGCGCAATAGCCACGCGCTGCTGCTGACCGCCCGATAAGGCGACTGGGTAGCGCTCTTCGACATTGACCAGGCCGACTTTTTCGAGATATTTTTTCGCACGCGCAACGGCTTCGGCTTCGGATACACCGAGCACTTGCATGGGCGCTTCTTTTAAATTGTCCAGCACGGTCATGTGCGGCCAGAGATTGAAATGCTGAAATACCATGCACAGTTTGCTGCGAAATTTTTGCAGTTGTTTGCGATCTTCCGCCTGCAGCTCGCCGCTTTTCTGCGCTTTTAAGGCCAAGGTTTCACCGTTTAAAACAATTTTGCCTTGGTTCGGTGATTCCAGCAGATTGATACAGCGCAAGAAGGTGCTTTTGCCTGAACCGCTGGAACCGATGATGCTGATCACGTCGCCTGCTTTGGCATTGAGATCCACGCCATGCAGCACGTCGTTGTCGCCAAATTTTTTATGAATACCGCTGACTTCCAGTTTATACATAGGATGCTCCTGCTGTGGGATATAGGATCAAGGGGAAAGACGCGCACCGTGCGCTAACTCTTTGGCACCCGCGATGGTGGCGAGCTCCGAGCCGATGTGCGCAAACGGCACCAAGGTATTGCACGCGTAGACGAATCCGTCAATCGTTGCGTGTACCGTGGTGATCTGTCCACGCGTCGGGTCGACCAGATCCAAAATCGCATCGCCTGCTTGAACGTTTTGCCCCGGCTGTACGCGGAATACCACGACGCCATTGACCGGCGCCACGATGGTTTCAACCCCCGCGAGTGGCGTTGGCTCGGCCAATAAATTTGGCATTGGCGGCACACCCTGTTCATCCGGTGTAATCAATTGCTGCTGAATGAAGTAGTTGATGAGTGCCTGACTGTCCTGTTCGGCATCTTCGTGACGCAAATCATGCACCCCGCGTAACTCCACGGTCGTAGCGACATTGGCCAATGGAATGTTCGCTTGAGGGTAGTCGCTTTGCAGTTTCAACCATACCGTGGACAGCGCTTCGTCAAAGGAGTTGGAATTGGAATCGTCCGCAACCAGTTGGCAATGGCTGCCAATATAGCGAGCCAAAGGCTCCAGTTGCGGCCACAAGCCAGGCAAGGTGTAAATGTGCATCATGGCCCAGCAATCGCAGTGCAAATCGAGCGCGATGTCGGCATCATAAGCGAGCCGAACCAAGTTGTGATGCAGTGATTCAATCGCATTATTCGGTTGATAGCTGGCAATGGCTTTACCCATGGCTTGGCGGATCAGGCGTGTATTTTCCTGCGCATCTTGCCCCAGCGCCACTTGATCGTCGTGCAACTGGCGTGTGGTCATTTCGTATAAATTCAGATCGCCCAAGCGATTGAAATTGCG